>JAZRTE010000019.1:0-5462 GCA_045651785.1 Eubacteriales bacterium
AGATCGACGTACTGAGTAGCGATCTGACCGTTTGCGGCAAGCTTTGCAACGAGCTCGTCACTTGCAAGGAATCTACCTTCACCGTGGGATATCGGCACGTTATAAACGTCTCCGACGTTGGTGAGAGCAAGCCAAGGAGATTTGTTCGACGCTACGCGAGTGCGAACGATTCTCGATTGGTGGCGAGCGATGGTATTAAACGTAAGAGTCGGGCAATTTTCATCGGTATCGATAATTTTTCCATAAGGAACAAGGCCAAGCTTGATAAGTGCCTGGAAGCCGTTACAGATACCGCACATTAAGCCGTCGCGGTTTTCGAGAAGGTCGGTAACACCGTCCTTGATAGCCGCATTACGGAAGAATGCCGTGATGAATTTAGCACTGCCGTCGGGTTCGTCACCGCCCGAGAAGCCGCCGGGGATGAATATCATCTGTGCGGTTTTGAGCTCTTCTGCGAATTTTTCGATGCTGCTTGCGATACCCGAAGCGTTAAGGTTGTTGATAACGATGATTTCGGGCTCTGCACCTGCATCGCGAACTGCTTTTGCAGAATCGTATTCACAGTTGGTTCCGGGGAACGCAGGAATGATGACCTTGGGCTTTGCAGATTTAATTGCAGGAGCAACTCTTTCGGTTGCTGTGAAGTTGTGAGTGGTTACGTTTGCTTCGCTATCGGCAATATTACAGGAGAATACGCTTTCAAGCTTATCTTCGTAAATGCCGAGAAGCTCTTTGAGGCATACCTTTTCTTCGCCGTATTTAACGGTTCCGTTATCGGTTACGGTACCGATAAGTTTGCCGCAACCGATTTCTTCGGTAGTTTCGATTACAAACGAGCCATAGGAATATCCGAACAGCTCGGGCATAGTAACGTCGGATGCATATTCAAAGCCGAGCATATTACCGAAGCACATTTTCATTACCGCTTCGGCAACACCGCCCATACCGGGAGTGTAGCATGCAACCGCTTTGCCTTCACGCATAAGAGCAGTTACTTTGTTGAAGTTTTCAATAAGCGATTCTGCCTTGGGAAGCTTATCTGCGCCGAATTCGGGAGTGATGAGGTAAACCTTGTTGCCTGCAGACTTAAATTCGGGAGAAATAACTTCGTTTGTTTTACCTGCGGTAACAGCAAAGGAAACGAGTGTGGGAGGAACGTCGAGATCCTCGAAGGTACCGGACATCGAGTCCTTACCGCCGATAGAACCGATTCCAAGCTCCATTTGTGCGCGGAATGCGCCGAGCAATGCGCTCATCGGCTTGCCCCAACGCTTGGGATCCTTGCCGAGGCGTTCAAAATATTCTTGGAAGGTAAGATAAACGTCTTTGAATTCAGCGCCCGTTGCAACAAGCTTTGCAACCGATTCAACGACTGCAAGATATGCGCCGTGATAAGGGCTTTGCTCGGTTATGAAGGGGTTATAGCCCCATGACATAAAGGAGCAGTTGTCGGTATGCTTCTTTTCAACAGAAATTTTTTGAACCATCGCCTGAATGGGAGTGAGCTGATGCTTACCGCCGAAGGGCATCAATACCGTGCCTGCGCCGATGGTCGAGTCAAAGCGTTCGGAAAGACCGCGCTTCGAGCAGATGTTAAGGTCATCTGCAAGTACTTTGATATTTTCGGCAAAACCGCCTTTAACCTCTTTGTTTACGTGCTTGCAGGTAGCGGTTTCGATATTAATGTGCTTATCTGCACCGTTGGAATTAAGGAAGTCACGGCTGATATCAACGATCTTGTTGCCGTTCCAATGCATTTCAAGACGGTTTTTATCGGTTACGGTTGCAACCTGAACCGCGGAAAGGTTTTCGGTATATGCAAGCTCGAGGAAACGCTTGACATCCTTTGCTTCAACTACGCAAGCCATACGTTCTTGCGATTCGCTGATTGCAAGCTCGGTTCCGTCAAGGCCGTCATATTTTTTGGGTACTGCGTTAAGGTCGATAACAAGACCGTCGGCAAGCTCGCCGATAGCAACCGAAACACCGCCTGCACCAAAGTCGTTACAGCGCTTGATAAGACGACTTGCTTCGGGGTTGCGGAAAAGACGTTGAAGCTTACGTTCTTCGGGTGCATTACCCTTTTGAACCTCTGCGCCGCAGTTTTCCAAGGATTTCGAAGTGTGAGATTTGGAAGATCCCGTCGCACCGCCGCATCCGTCACGGCCGGTCGCACCGCCCAAGAGGATGATAGCGTCGCCTGCTTCGGGACGTTCACGGCGAACGTTTACTGCGGGAGCCGCCGCAATAACCGCGCCGATTTCCATACGCTTTGCAGCATAACCGGGGTGATAAAGCTCGTCAACGATACCCGTTGCAAGACCGATTTGGTTACCGTAGGAGGAATATCCTGCCGCCGCGGTAGTAACGATCTTTCTTTGAGGCAATTTACCCTTGATGGTTTCGGAAACGGGCTTTAACGGATCAGCCGCACCGGTTACGCGCATTGCGCCGTAAACATAGGATCTGCCCGAAAGCGGGTCACGAATCGCCCCCCCGATACATGTAGCCGCGCCGCCGAAGGGTTCGATTTCAGTCGGGTGGTTATGGGTTTCGTTCTTGAAAAGAAGAAGCCAGGGCTCTGTTACTCCGTCAACCTCGATATCGAGCTTAACTGTACAAGCGTTGATTTCTTCGGATTCATCGAGCTTATCAAGCTTGCCTGCCTTTTTAAGGTATCTTACGGCAAGAGTTGCAACGTCCATAAGGCAGATGGGCTTTGTTCTGCCAAGCTCTGCGCGGGTTGCAATATATTTATCATAGGTTTCCTTTAAAAGCTCATCTTCAAAGGTAACGTTATCGATAACGGTGTTAAAGGTGGTATGACGGCAGTGGTCGGACCAATAGGTATCGATCATACGAATTTCGGTAATGGTAGGATCGCGCTGTTCTTCCTTGAAATAGGATTGACAGAAAATGATATCGTCGATATCCATTGCAAGACCGTATTCGTTAATAAACGCAACCAAGCCCTCTCTGTCGAGCTTGATAAAGCCGTCGAGAGTGCGAACAGTTGTGGGAATATCGTAATCCGTAGCGAGTGTTTCGGGCTTATCAAGCGCCGCTTCACGCGATTCTACGGGGTTGATAACGTACTTTTTGATTGCGGCTACGTCTTCATCGGTAAGTGCACCGTAGAGTGCATATACCCTTGCGGTACGAATGATGGGACGGTCGCCTTGCGAAATGATAGCGATACATTGAGCCGCGGAGTCTGCACGCTGGTCAAACTGACCGGGAAGATATTCTACGGCAAAAACGATTGCATCACCCAAGGAATCGGTATTATCCGAGGTAATATCGAGCTGGGGTTCGGAAAAGACGGTCTTTTTTGCGTAATCAAAGAGTTCTTCGGTAATATTTTCAGCATCGTAGCGGTTTAACAATCTTACGTCGGTAAGGTTGTTAATGCCCAAAAGGGTGCGCGCATCGGAAAGAAGCGCCTTTGCTTCAAATGCCAATTCTTTTTTCTTTTCGACAAATACTCTGTAAACCATTTATTTAACCTCCGGCGCCTTTAATGCGCGTGCGCCGATATCGCGGCGGTAGTAGGAATTTTCAAAATTAATGGATTCGACCATAGTATATGATGCTTTGATAGCATCGGTAAGGGTTTCTGCAATTGCAGTCGCACCGAGAACGCGTCCGCCCGAGGTAACGAGCTTGCCGTCCTTAACGGCGCCGCCTGCAACGAATACGTTATCGGCAATCGATTCGGGAATGGTGATCTCAAAGCCCTTTGCATAGCTTTCGGGATATCCCTTGGATGCCATAATAACACAGCAAGCGTGTTTTTCGCTGAACTTAACTTCAATCTCGCCAAGACGTTCTTCGGTAACCGCTTGCATAACAGTCAAAAGATCGGTTTCAAGCAAAGGAAGAACAACCTGAGTTTCGGGATCGCCGAAACGGCAGTTATATTCAATAACCTTGGGACGGTCCTTGGTGATCATCAAGCCGAAATAAAGGCAGCCCTTGAATTTTCTTCCCTCTGCGTTCATCGCATTAATTGTGGGGAGGAAGATTTTTTCCATACAGTGCTTTGCGACTGCATCGGTATAATAAGGGTTGGGCGCAACGGTACCCATACCGCCTGTGTTAAGACCGGTATCGTTATCGCCGATACGCTTGTGGTCCATAGAGGAGATCATAGGTACTACAGTATTGCCGTCGGTAAAGGAGAGCACCGAAACCTCGGGGCCTTCCAAGAATTCTTCAACGACGATTCTTTCGCCGCTCTTACCGAATGCCTTGTCGCACATCATCGATTTAACCGCATCGATTGCTTCTTCACGGGTAAAAGCGATGATTACGCCCTTGCCGAGAGCAAGTCCGTCGGCTTTAATTACCGTCGGGATGGGTGCGGTTTCGATATAAGCGAGTGCTTTTTCAACATCATCGAAAACCTCGCAAGCCGCTGTGGGAATGCCGTATTTCTTCATAAGCTCTTTTGAAAAGACCTTACTGCCTTCGATGATTGCGGCATTTGCTTTGGGGCCGAAGCAAGGGATTCCCTTTTCTTCAAGCGCATCTACACAGCCGAGCACCAAGGGGTCGTCGGGTGCGACGATTGCATAATCGATAGAATTTTCTACCGCAAAGCTTACGATTGCATCGATATCCTTTGCGCCGATGTTAACGCATTCCGCATCACGCGCGATACCGCCGTTTCCGGGGAGCGCGAAGATCTTTTCGACGTTTTTATTTTGTTTTATCTTGGTGATGATGGCATGCTCTCTGCCACCGCCGCCTACTACAAGTATCTTCATTTTTCCTCCGAATTAATGGTGGAAGAGGCGCATGCCGGTGAACACCATTGTCATGTTGTATTTGTTACAGCAATCGATAACCGCATCGTCACGGATGGATCCGCCCGGTTCTGCGATATATTTTACGCCGCTCTTCTTTGCGCGTTCGATATTATCGAAGAACGGGAAGAACGCGTCACTGCCGAGCGCAACGTTGTCAACCGAATCGAGATATTCGCGGATTTCTTTATCGGTAAGAGGTTCGGGCTGTTCGGTGAAATATCTTTGCCAAACGCCGTCTGCGCAAACGTCTTCTTCGTTTTTATTGATATAGCCATCGATAACGTTATCGCGGTCGGGTCTGCCGATATCCGAACGGAAAGGAAGATTCAATACCTTTTCGTGCTGACGGAGGAACCAAGTATCTGCCTTGGTGCCTGCAAGACGGGTGCAGTGGATTCTCGACTGTTGACCTGCGCCTACGCCGATTGCCTGACCGTCTACTGCATAGCATACCGAGTTGGACTGGGTATATTTCAAAGTGATTAACGCAATAATCAAGTCGCGTTTTGCACTGTCCGGAAGATTTTTATTTTCTGTAACCAGATCGGAAAGTAATTCTTCGTTGATTTCAAAATTGTTTCTTCCCTGCTGGAATGTGATACCGTAAACCTGCTTCTTTTCAATTTCTGCAGGTACAAAATCGGGATCAAT
>JAZRTE010000020.1:0-21494 GCA_045651785.1 Eubacteriales bacterium
GAAAAGTTTTGGGGAGAGAGCACGAGAGAGGGGCTTTTTATAAAAAGCCTCTCTCTCTTATTATTATATCATATCATACAAATTACTTTTCAAACTTGTCAGCGGCTTCCTTTAAAAGGTCGATGATAGGGAGCTTTTGCGGGCAGATGTCTTCGCACTGACCGCACGAAATGCAGTCGCTTGCCTTGCCGCGTGTTCCGCCGGTGGTAAATCCGTACCACCAAGCACCGCCGTAGGTAGAATAGCGGCGAGAGTTGTTCACGATGTTGAAGATAGAAGGTATCGGAATCTTGCTCGGACAGCCCTCGGTACAATAGGAACAGCCTGTGCATTGAATTGTATCATAGCTTTCGATAATCTTTACAACCTCGTCGATTGCCTTGAATTCTGCATCGCTTAAGGGCTTGAAATCGGTCATAAACGAAAGGTTATCTTCCATTTGCTCGATATTGCTCATACCCGAAAGCACCATAAACACGCCTTCAAAGCTTGCGGCATAGCGGATTGCAAAGCTTGCGTTACTGCCGCCGAAGGGAGAAAGAATCGCGCTTGCCTCGTCGGGGATGCCCGCAAGACTGCCGCCCTTGACGGGCTCCATAATGATTATCGGCTTGTTGTGCTTACGGCAGACCTCATAGCAAAGCTTGCCCTGAACACCGTCGTCGTTATAGTCGATATAGTTAAATTGGATCTGAACAGCTTCGATTTCGGGGTATTCGGTAAGGATCTGATCGAGAACCTCGGCGCTGTCGTGGAAGGAAAGGCCGACGTGCTTTATCTTGCCCTCTGCTTTAAGCTCAAAGGCGGTTTCATAAGCCTTGCAATCCTTGAATTTTTGGAAGCTTCTTGCCGTTTGCGAGTGCATAAGATAAAAATCGAAATAGTCGACACCGCAAGCATCAAGCTGGGCTTGGAAGAGGGGACGTATCTCCTCTTGCGAATTAAAATAGGGGCCGGAAAGCTTATCGGTCAATATGTATTTATCACGCGGATAACGCTTAACGAGCGCCTCGCGGAGCGCAGGCTCGCTCTTTTTGTTAAGGTAGCCGTGTGCCGTATCGAAGTAATTAAAGCCGGCTTCTAAAAATTTATCGACCATCAGGCAAAGCTGTTCGATATCGACAGATTCATTTTTCATGGGGAAACGCATACAGCCAAAGCCGAAATTCTTTTTAACCTCAGGGAAAACGCTCATATTTAAAGGCCTCCGTGTTTTATGTTTTTTGTTATTTTACACGTTTTTTGTATGTTTGTCAATCGTTTTACAAGCCTTGTATTTCGATTCGTCCGTACTGCGATATGTACTTTTGGGCCTTGCGGCTTTTGATGATATATCCGTAATCGATATTACCGTTTTTGTCGATATGCCAAAGCCTGAAATATTTGCGGAAAATCCTGCCGGAATTGATTCTCACTATTGAATAACTGCGCTTGAAATCCATTATCTCAACATCGATTTTGTCGATATCCTTCCAAAGCCATTTTTTCGTTTTCGAGTTGAATACAAAGTGAATTTCGACCGATTTGTTATCGAAGCGGTAGCAATAGGGAATGCTTCGCAGGATAAAGAACAACACAAAGGCAACGATACCGAAAAACGGAACAAAAATAAGTATTTTATCCGTGCTTGGAGTTGTTTTTATTATAACGCTGATAAAAGCCGTAAACGTAACGAGCCAGCTGATGACGTTAAATACAAAACTTTTGTTGATAACGCTTTTCATCCTTTGTATCCTTTCAAGGTTGTTTTTTATTTAAAAAATCTCCTTAAGTATTTTTACCCTTTTGCCTTGCCGCCCTTGAACTTGTTAAGAAGCACGTAAGCCGTCATAATGACCGTAATAGTTACGGCGATAACGCCAAACATCGCGCCGACGCTTACCTTTTCGTCAAGGAAATAAATATTGCAATCCACGACGTTGCGAAGCTCCTCGACAGCACTTTCGGGGATGCCCTTTTCGGTAAGCGCGTCCAAGGCGCCGCCCATCGCGTGGTTGCGGAAAAGCGAGGTCGTGTAGGTGCCGGGGAGGAAGGAAATAACGGTCTGCAAGCCTTCGGAAAATTGGGAAATCGGCATATAAGCACCGCAAATAAAGCCGTAGCAGGAGCTTACGATACTTCCAACCGCAGAAATCTGACCTTGGCTTGAAAGGAAAAAGCCGATAAGTGACGAAAGTGCCGTGCCGAACAATACGGCAAGGAAAATATCAAGGATGAGGAACAAAACGTCGGCAACAGAAAGATACCAGCCGATCGCCGCAACATAGATCAAGCCTGCACAAAGTGCTACGAGATTGATAATAAGCGTTACCAAAAAGGTTGCGGCGTAATAGCTTACGGCAACGTGGGTATGCTTGACGGGCGTAACCGAAATATCGTTGTAAGCGCCGCTTACCTTGTCCTGAACCATAAGCATATTCGAGCAGAAGGCAACCGTAATGCAGCTTACCGCCAAAAGGGAAGAGATAAGCTGACCTCCGACACAGCCGTCGATGATATTCGATACCTCGTTTTGCATAAATTCGGGTATCGACAAAAGAAAGCTGTCGCGGTAGACGTTGCCCAAAAACGTGGTGTAAAGCACCAACAAAATAAGCGGAGTGATAAGCGAAGTGAAGAAAAGTCCCTTGTCCTTAAAGAAAAGCTTTATATTACGGCGAATGAGTGCTTTGGTAGTTTTCATTTTCCGTCACCTCCCAATTCTTTTCCGGTAACCGAAAGGAATACGTCGTCCATATCGCCCTTTGTTATCTCGTAATCTTTGAAAATTTCTTTATGCTTAATTATCAGCTCGGTCGCAAAAGCGGTATTTTTCACCATTACGATAAAAGCATCCTTTTCCGCACGATAGGGGCAGTCAAGCGCCTTGACCGCATCTTCGTTAACGCCGTAAAGGGTGATAAAGTCGCCCGTGTAGCGATTCTTAAGCTCGTGGGGAGTTCCCTCGGCAACAATACGGCCGCGGTCGATAATAATTACGTTGTCGGCATCCGCCGCCTCCTCCATATAGTGGGTAGTGAGGAAAACGGTCATCTTTTCGTTCTTTTGGAGCGTGCGTACAACGTTCCAGACCGACGAGCGTGTTTGGGGGTCAAGTCCCGTTGTCGGCTCGTCGAGAATAAGAATTTTCGGCTTGTGAATAAGCGCACGCGCAATATCGATCTTGCGGCGCTGACCGCCCGAAAGCTTGCCGACGGTGCGCTTTAAAAGCGGCTTGAAGTTAAGCAGCTTGTCAAGCTCTTCGATGCGAAGCGACAGCTCGTCACCGAAAATGCCGTAAAGCGCGGCGCGGCTTTTGAGGTTTTCATAAACGTTTAATTGCTTGTCAAGCACCGAGCTTTGGAATACAACACCGATATCGCGCTTGATTTCGGTAATATCTCCGTCGATATCGTTGCCATTAACGGAAACATTGCCGCTGTCCTTTAAAAGACGACCGCAAATTATCGATATCGTCGTGCTTTTGCCCGCACCGTTTTGACCTAAGAATGCAAAAAGCTCACCCTCGGTAACGGCAAAGCTTATTCCGTCGACGGCTTTTACCTCGCCGAACGATTTGTGCAGGTCGTTGATTTCAATGATGTTCATTTTTTCTCCTTTGATGTTGGTTAACTTATATTATAATCGGTTGGTCGATAAAACGCAAGAGAGCAAGATTTGTTCCTACCGCGATACCGTAGGTTAACGGCGAAGCGTACATTTCCTTCAGCTTGGTTCTTTTTCCGTTATCGATATAAATCGCTACCTCAAGCGCTTCGCCCTGACGTGTTTCGTAAGTATGCTCGCCCTTGATGCTGCCCGTTTTTACGGGATAAACGTCTAATCTGACCACTTTTCCGCGAAATTCCTTTGAGGTTAAAAACAAATGAATTTTCGTTTTCTTTACCGCCAATGCAAACAAGCCGATAGGGATGAGGTAAAAAGCCGAGCTGATTGAAAAAACGGTTGTGAATTTAAAAAGCAAAAAGGTAACGAGTCCGATAAGCCCGACAGAAATGCAGAAAACGAGAATCGCTTTTCGTTCGCGCTCCTTTTGAATCTTTTTTGCTTCGTTTAAGGTCATAATTAACTCCTCGCTTCTTCGACTTCGTCAAGCTCGTAATATTTGGTGTTATATACCGCAATCGGAGTGTCGGGCATATCGTCATAGACGAAAACGTAGCATATATCGCCCTCGGAGTACAAACAGGTTTCCTCCAACGAAATAACAACGCGTCCGCAACGGTAAAGGTACATTGCGTGCTCGTAATAGCTGTGTCTTCTTTGATATATGTATTTATCTTCGACAACAACGCGCTCGACTGTGTCGGTTATAAGCGAATACGAGCCCGAAACTATCGCCTTAAGACGGCGTAAATTATAAGCGGCGCATATAAAAAAGATGATAATGGGTAACGAGCTGATGCCAAAGGTCAACAGAAGATACTTTGCGCCCTCAAGACCGCTTATTTCTCCGATTAAAATAGATAAAGGAATGACGAAAACCTCGACAACGCCTAATAAAATCGCGTCGGCAATTATGTCCGCCTTTTTATCGGATATGAACTTTTTGTGCTTTTCTTCCGGATTGATTTTCTTTTTGCCGTCTTGTTGATCCGGGTTAAGACTCGGGCTTTCATAGTTTGCCATATTAAATCTCGCTTTCGATGTTTTAGCCGTTGCAAATGCCGCCTATCTTTTCGATCAGCTTATCGGCAAGTGCATCGGCAGGGAGATAAAATTCAAATTCGGTGTCGCTTCCGTCGATAACCGAAACGAGCTTGCATTTGTGAAGCTTTTGCGGAAAATTGACGCTTTCCTTCGAAAAGGCTTTTATTTCGGTGTCGAGCGAGGAAATGAGCTTGTCGGTTCTTTCGTCGCTTAACATATCGTAAACGCTTGTTAAAACCGCGAATTCCTTTTTATCGACCATAACCGCGGTTATAAAATAACGGCTCGTTCTTATCTTTTCGTCGCGTCCGCGCTTGAATCTGACGTCGCCGCCGTCGCGGATAAAGCCCGAAAAGGTCGAAAACTTTTCTTCGTCAACCTCGGTTTTGCCGATGACGAGGTTTTTTAATCTTTCGGATTTGAACTGTAAGGCTCTCGTTTCGATAAGCTCGTCAACGGCTTTGTCCGAAACCTGAATGTGCGAGGTGAGGAAGAAGGGGATAATACCGAGCATACAGAATATCATTCCCCAATAAGAATTGCCGACGACGATGCTGAAGCAACCGTATCCGAGCAATCCGCAGGAGATCACATAGATAACGCGTGTTATATTTTTCCCAAAGTAGCGGGCGTATCTTTTGTTCATAAAAGCTCCTTAATCCTTTACTTTTCTGTCAAGACAATCGCGATTTAATCCGTTTAAAAAGCTTTGACCTGTATGTATACGGTAATCGGCAACCGTGTCGCCGTTGTCAAGCTCACCGTATTCGCCGTCGCGGTTTTTATAAACGAATTTTGCATTGGGGTTGATTATAAGTATTTTTTGGTATTTGGAGTCGAATCCGAAATTGAATTCCTCGGTATAATGCCACCAGCGAATACCTGCAAAAACGAACGCGCGTATCAGAATACCGCTTCCGTCGTCGTCAAGCACGATGGGGATCGATGCCTTTCTTGCACCGATAAGCTTGCATTCAAAGGTTTTGCCGTTTGCGGTCACGGTAAAGGTCGGTTCCGACATAAATTTATAAGGCGATTTTATTCTGCCTAATTTATATTTGTTTTCACGGCAGAGCTTTTTAAGGTGTTTTATAAATTTTCTGCGAAGGTTAACGCGTCGGAGAGATATAAAGATGATAAGAAAGATGATGACAGCGGCAATGACCTTTCCGAAAAGCCTTGGGAGCGATGCGGCGATAATTGCAATTATCGGGCCGAAAAATGCGAGAATAAAGGGCGAAAGAAGAAATCCGAAAACGGGAAGCAGCGCATACATCAAAAGCTTGTAAAACACCGCCGAAATCGTTCCCGCAACAGAATAATCCGGCTCGGGAAGCTCGGCGTTTGCGGCGGCAGGATTGTTTTTGCTGTGTACCAGCGTTACGATTCGCATTGTCGCCAAAATGGGAGGCGCCATGACCATTTTCGAGGAACCGCCGATACCCTTTGTGCTTTTCTTTTCTTCTTCGGGCTGTTCAAAAATTATGCCCTTTCTGATTCTGCGTCTTGTACGCATCCAAATTCGGTATGCGCTGTAGCGACCGAGAATATTCGTCAAAATAACGCAGGGGAGCATAAATGCAAGCGCGTATATTTTTGCGTCTGTGCCGTACACGGAATAGATTGCGGCGATATCGCTTGCGAAGGGGAAAACAAAATCGAGGTCGAAAATTGCGATAACCGCAACAAAGGTTAATACGTCGCACCAAAAGCAGGGTGATTTGAACAGTGTTTCAAAGAAGCTCGGCTTGTTTTTTGCGGTTACAAATTCCTTTCGCGCTCTTGTGTTATAGGTCGTGATAAGCTTTGAAAAGGAATAAAAGGAAAGCGCGAACAAGACCGCGGCGATCATAAGGTGTATCGTTGCGGTTTCTCCGCCGTATTCGTTGGGACGGGAAAAGCGATAAGCCGCATAGGTTATCAAAATATTTACCGTAATAAGCGCCAACGATCTTAAGAACGTATTTGCCGCTTTATTAAGTTTATCCTTCATTGCTTTAGCCCTCGCTTGAAAAAATTAATAAGCTTTTCTTTTATACGCCTTGTTGTACGCCATGACCCACGCCAAAATATTAAGCGCCGAGATATAAAACGGCAGTACGAGAATGCATCCGATGAGCATAACGATATCCGAACCGCTTAAAATTAAGGAAGGAAATCCGTAAGTAAATGCAAATTGCATTATGGGAGAAAGGATTACGATAATGCTGACCACTATCGAGATGATAAATTCAAGCTTGAATTCCTTGGTTTTCAAAATATAAAGGCATTTGCCCTTAAGATCACCGTTGAATATCCTTTTTTCGTCAGATTCGTCGCCCTTGTGATTCTTTTTAAGCTTGTCGGCGCGCAAAAAACGTGCGCTTGCAACCAGAATAACGCTTATTAAGATGACCGACGGAAACAAATATCCGATATATGACATACCGCCCGGCGCGAAAAGATAGTTCATATTTGCATTGATGATATATCCGAGAGCGTAGAATATGACCGCCGCTGTGATTTTTTTGAAGAAGTTCATGGCTTTACTCCGATTCGCTTTTTTACAAAGAAAGCCCCTTTGATTTCGCAAAGGGGCTATTTGATTATTAGGTGACGTTATTCTTCAACTATTTCCGCATCAAGCGCTTCAACCGCAGGAGCGGGAGCTTCTTCCTTCTTCTTGCCGAGATATTCGGGAAGTGCAAGGCCCGAGAGTGCAAATACCTCTTCAAGCGGAGGAACGCTCTTCATAAGACCGGACAGGAAGTTTGCGGTGCTGGTCTTGCCGTCGGAGGAGGTTCCGCCGTTGTCCCAAACGGTAACCTTGTCGATCTTGATGTTCTTGATAGCGTCGACCTGGATTCTCATAAGGTCTTCAAGCTTGTCGGCGATAAGGAGCTTCAAAGCCGCTTCTGCGTCGCCGCCTGCAGATTTAACGATTTCCGCAAAACCTGCCGCCTGCTTGCGAAGGATCTCTTCCATACCGCGTGCTTCCGCTTCCATTCTTGCATAGATAGCGTCCGCTTCACCCTTTGCCTTACGTCTGATCTTTTCTGCTTCTGCTTCGGCTTCAAGCTCGATTTGACGCTTTTGAATTTCGGTCTGAACGATAACGTCGGCTTCAAGAGTTGCCTTTTCACGCGCAGAACGTGCCTGTTCTGCTTCTTTTTCTGCCGCGTATGCTTCTTCCAATGCCTTTGCCGCTTGGATTTTTTCTGCCGCGGTAGCGATTCTCAATGCTTCCGCTTGCTTTTCGCGGAGTGTTGCATTGGACATTGCGATTTCGGTCTTTGCAAGGTTTTCACCCTGAATAGCTTCTGCATCCGCCTTGGAAACGTTTACACGTTCGTCCATCTTTGCGTTTGCCTGACCGATAGAACCGTCGCGTTCCTTTTCGGCAACGCTCTTCTTAGCGTCGTTGATTGCCTTTGCAGCCGCTTCCTTACCGAGCGCTTCGATATAGCCCGATTCGTCGGAAATGTCGGTCATATTAACGTTGATAAGACGAAGACCGATCTTTTTAAGCTCAACCTCTACGTTGCGGGATACCGCTTCGAGGAATTTATCTCTGTCGGTGTTAAGCTCTTCGATATCCATCGTTGCGATGATAAGACGGAGCTGACCGAAGATGATATCCTTTGCAAGCTCTTGAATTTCTGCCAACTGAAGACCGAGCAAGCGTTCAGCGGCGTTTTGCATAATGCTGGGCTCGGTAGAAATACCTACGGTAAAGCGAGAGGGTACGTCTACACGGATGTTTTGTCTGGAAAGTGCGCTTTTAAGGTCAACGGGAATCGAGAGGGGAGTAAGGTCTAAGAATTCATAAGCCTGAATAACGGGTACGATGAATGCCGCGCCGCCGTGGATACATTTCGCCGATCTTGTACTGCCGTCCTTGTTCTTACCTACTCTACCGTAGATGACCATAATCTTATCCGAAGGACACTTTTTGTATCTCGAAAAGAACCAAAGGATAAGCGAGAAGAGAAGGATACCGATAACCGATACGAGAATTACTGTAGTTGTTCCCATTTGTGAACCTCTTTCTTTATGTTTATAGTGCTTATTTAATGACGTTAAATTAAATTCTGTGCTTTCTTCTTACGATAAGCGTTTCTTCGCCGGTGATTCCGACAACGGTGATTTCTTCGTCGCAGAGGATCATCGTTTCTTCATCGGTGACGGCAAACTTTTCACAAAGCTTGCCTTGGATTATTGCGTTTATCTTGCCCTTGCCTGTACGCGCAGGGGGTATACGCATATAAACCGTACCGCTTACGCCCAGGGCGTCTTTAATATCCTCGGTGCCGTCGTACTGAAGCTTGAATAACATTCTCATAAGCAGTGCGATAACAACCATTGCAACGAAGCCCGATGCAACCGAGATAAGCACCGACCACGCAAGATGTAATCCGCTGCCCGAACATATCGCGCCGACCCAGCCCATGACCGAGAAGAAGGCGATAATACCGCGAAGCGTAAATACTCGTAAACCGCCGTCAAGCGATTCGCCCGTGTCGTCTGCATCGTCAAGCTCGATTCCGTCCGATTCACCTTCGGCATTAACGTCGGCATCGCCCTCGTCACCGCCGAATCCGATAATGGTAAGCACGGTTTGAAGGAATAGAATTAACGTTGCGGGGATAGCTATGCAGGCAAATACCTGACCTGCCGAGCCGAGTGACATCCACCATTCTGCCATAAAAAACAATACCTCCTAATCCAAAGTTGAAAGAATTTCATCGGCACGCTTTCTGAGTGTTGCCGACAGATAGGCGTTCAGCATAACTGCCAAAACCTTTTGGAGCCTTCTTTTTGCTCCGGGGAAGGGCTCTTTAAAATCGCTGATCACGGCTTCGATGTGCTTCGATATATATTTTTCATCGGCAACCGGCTTTTCGAGCTTACTGATTGCATCGATAAAATAGAAATAAAGGTCGCAGTCATCGATAATATCGTCGCTTTCATCATCCAAACGTCCGTTTATATAGGACAGCAGACCGGTGATCTTTTCAATTTGCAAAGCTTCGCGAAGCATATTGATAATTGCTATTCTGCAAAATTGACGTTTAGAATACTGTTTTTGAACAGGCGGCGAAAGAAATCCGCGTTTTACCCAGTTTTGGATCATATACGGCTCAAGCCCCGTCATGCGGGCAACTTGGGACATCATCAGCCCTCCGCAGATAAATGCGTTGCTAAGTATTTCCTTGGCAACGTCGGCGTTCGGCACCGCGATCTCGATCGTGGTACCGGGAAGTCTGTCGATCATCAGGAATCCTCCCTTCGTTTTATGAGTTAAAAACCCTTTTTCTTTTGCTGTGATTTGATTGTACTACACAATCACGCGATTGTCAAGGGCTTTCGCAAGATTTTTTAAAAAATTTTTGCGGATGTTGACAATTCGTTCACGTCATTGTAAAATTAAGGCAGAAGATATTTGAGGTGAAGATATGGAAAAATATATTATTAAGAACGAAAATATCAGTGTGAGCGTGTTGACGCTCGGCGCGATTATTCAGGGGATCAATGCATACGGCGTTGACCTTACCGCAGGCTATGCGACCGAGGAGGAATATTTTAAGGATACCTGTTATTTCGGCGGCTTGGTGGGAAGATGCGCGAACCGTTGCGGCGATATTCAGTATATCGGTGAGGAAAAATATGTTTTACCGCTGAATGAAAAGGGAATAAACCATCTTCACGGCGGTATGCAGGGCTTTAATTTAAAGCGCTTTTCGGTAATTTCGCACAGCGAGGACAGCATAACGCTTAACTATCTTTCTCCCGACGGGGAGGAGGGTTATCCCGGTAACCTTGACGTAACGGTTACCTATTCGATCAAGGGCGATTCGCTTGTTATTTCCTATAAGGCAACGACCGACAAGCCTACATGGGTAAATATTACCAACCATTCCTATTTCAATCCCTTCGGCATAAACAACAAGGTCGGTGCAGGCTTTGCGGGCGCGTTGATATCGGTCTATGCCGACAGAGTTTCGGTTTATGATGAAAACACGCGCGTTATCGGCTCGGTGAACGTCGAGGGAAGCGAATTCGATTTAAGAGAAAAGCAATTGCTTTCGCGTTATTACGACCACAATTTCTATCTTTCGGGAAATGAATACGAGGATTTTTGCGGAAAGAGCCTGCGTAAGGCGGCAACTGTCAGGGGAAGCATCAATATCGAATGCTTTACCGATATGCCGTGTATGCAGCTTTACTGCAGCGAATTTATTCCCGAAAACACAACCCTTACCGACGGCACCGTTATCGGTAAAGGCGCGGCACTTTGCTTGGAAACTCAATTAGAGCCGAATATTCAAGCGCGCGGCGAGGGAATATTCACGCCCGAAAAGCCGTTTGTTTCCTCGACCGCATACAGATTTTCGGTCGGAAATATAAGCATTGTAGAAAAATAACTAAAAAATTCCGGGCATTTTTGAAATTTTCGTGGAGATTAAGTTTTTATTACTGTTGAAAAATCGAAAATAATGTGTTATAATGCTTCCTAATATAGATAATCAACTTTTGCAATATAAAGGAGTCAAGCTATGCCAACGTATTTATCGGAATCACATACTTTCAGCGAGTACCTTTTAGTACCCGGCTATTCGTCGGCGGAGTGCATTCCCGCAAACGTAAGTCTTCGCACACCGGTCACCAAGTTCCGTAAGGGTGTTGAAGAACCCGCGGTTTCGCTTAATATTCCGCTTGTATCGGCTATTATGCAGTCGGTTTCCGACGATAAAATGGCTATCGCACTCGCAAAGGAAGGCGGACTTTCGTTCATCTACGGTTCTCAAACCATCGAAAACGAAGCGGCTATGGTTCGCCGTGTTAAATCTCACAAGGCAGGCTTTGTGGTTTCGGACTCCAACCTTCGTGTTGACAATACGCTTGCAGACGTTATTGCTCTTACCGAAAAGAACGGTCACTCCACCATCGCAATCACCGAGGACGGTACACCCAACGGCAAATTGATGGGTATTGTCACCTCGCGCGATTACCGCGTTTCGCGTATGGCGAAGGACCTTAAGGTTTCGGAATTTATGACTCCGTTCGATAAGCTCGTTTATGCTTACGAGGGAACCACTCTTAAAGAAGCAAACGATATTATCTGGGACAACAAGCTCAATTCGCTTCCCATTATCGATAAGGACGGCAAGCTTTGCTATTTCGTATTCCGCAAGGACTATGCATTCCACAAGGAAAATCCGCTTGAATTGCTCGACTCGCAAAAGCGTTATATGGTCGGCGCAGGTATCAACACCCGCGACTATGAAGAACGCGTTCCCGCGCTTGTTGAAGCAGGCGCAGACGTGCTTTGTATCGACTCCTCCGAAGGCTTTTCGGAATGGCAGGCGCGCACTCTTAAATGGATCCGTGAAAAATACGGCGACACCGTAAAGGTTGGCGCAGGTAACGTTGTTGACCGCGACGGCTTTATGTTCCTTGCAGAAGCAGGCGCAGACTTTATTAAGATCGGTATCGGCGGCGGTTCGATTTGTATCACCCGTGAACAAAAGGGTATCGGCAGAGGTCAGGCAACCGCAGTTATCGAGGTAGCCGCGGCTCGTGACGAATATTTCGAAAAGACCGGTATTTACATTCCTATCTGCTCGGACGGCGGTATCGTTCACGATTACCACGTTACTCTTGCACTTGCAATGGGCTCGGATTTCATTATGCTCGGCAGATATTTCTCGCGCTTTGATGAATCGCCCACAAACAAGGTAAACATCAACGGCACCTTTATGAAGGAATATTGGGGCGAAGGCTCTGCTCGTGCGCGTAACTGGCAACGTTACGATATGGGCGGCGACAAAAAGCTTTCCTTTGAAGAAGGCGTCGATTCCTACGTTCCCTATGCAGGTCCCTTGAAGGACAACGTAGGTCTTACCCTCTCCAAGGTAAGACATACGATGTGCAACTGCGGCGCGCTTTCTATCCAAGAGCTTCAAAAGAACGCAAAGATCACTCTCGTTTCCGCAACATCGATTATCGAAGGCGGCGCACACGACGTTCTTCTTAAGGATAACACCACTGCAACCACAAGAAAATAATTATAACGAAAAAAACGCTTTCCGTTTTGGAAAGCGTTTTTGTTATAGTTTTTTATAAAAAGAAGCGAAATATTCCGAGTATTAAATAGCCAACTGCGAAAACGACCACCGCCTGCCACGATGCCATAATTTTCACCGCGCGGCGTGCGAAATTAAGCTTGAAAAGCGATAAATTAAGAAAAACGAACAGTAAAATAACGTAAATTATAGCAAAGAAATATAACGGATTGAGTGAAAGCGATTCCGCAAAATTACCGCTGAAAAATTGGAAAACGCATCTTGTACCGCCACAGCTCGGACAAAGGACTCCGAAGGTTCTTAAGTAAAAGCAATCGGGGAACGCATCTATCATAAGCTTTGCGATGCTTTTAAGGGTAAATATGCCGATAAGCGCAAGTGCATCGAGCACCGATACAGTAATTAAGTATTTTCTTTCTTTTGTCATAACACTTCTTTAAACTCAATACTTTTGTTTTGGTTTTCGCTGTAAAGCGACAGCATAAACCCGTTTTCGCAAAGGGTAACGCAGTTATCCTTTATGTCCTTATAAGAAACGGTGCGAAGTCCGATAATGCCAATCCCGACAAATTTAAAATACGCCTCTTTTGCCGTCCAGACGGTGAAAAGCTTTTTCAATATTTCATCGTTCGGTGTGATTTCGTCAAGATTTGGCTCTTTTTCGCTGAAAATATATTCGCGGTCGAAATCGGTGCAGGCAATACGCGTTATTCGCATTTCAACGTCGCGTATTTTTTCGATATCGATGCCGACGTTTTGCCTATCTACCGCGCAAATGACGATATCACCGCAATGGCTTACGTTGAAAAACGCATCGCCGTTGACACAAAGCGGCTTGCCCTTTTCGGTACGGGTAAAAGAAATTTCTTCTTCACTGCAATTCAAAAGCTCTGAAATACCAAGCCTTGCGAGCGATTCTCCCAAAACACTTCGGCGTCTGTCGTTTTCAATACGCATTCTGTTTACCGCCGCCTTTCGGCTTTCGTCCATCATCGAAAAGCAACGGTCGTATTCCTCGGCTGTGAAATTGCTAAGTCTTTTGTAATAGATGTTCATAATATGTAAAAAGGTAGTAATTAACTACCTTTTCCTTTTTTTATTTATTTTCCTTTTTGCTTTTGGAAAACGATTTGAACGCTTCGGTGATCTTTGCGATAAGACCTGCCTTGCCGTCCTTGGGGACTGCATCGACGGTGATCACTCTTGCTTCGCCCTCCTTAATAACAAGGAAGGAAACGGGAGTGACCGTAACCTTTGCGCCCGAGCCTGCAGGGGTGTTGGATTTTTTAACGGTTGCATTGACCATATTTGCGCCGCCGCCCGCAAAGCCTGCCGAAATCTTCGAAACGGGAATGATAGTCATTCCGTCGATAACCGTAGCTTCGCCCAAAACCGAGCCTGCATCTGCCATTTCCATCGCCTTGTCTGCCGTAAAGGACATTAATTGCATTAAATTTTCGGCAGCAGTTGCCTTTTTGATTTCGTTATTAGCGTTCATTAGTTGCCTCCGTTTGTTCGTTCGCAATACCGCTTACCCCTTTTAAAAAGGCGCGTACGATATGGATGATACGTAATTTTGCGATTATTTCGGTGCCGAAATATGCCTCGTTTTCAAAATCACAGCCGATATTAACGTCAAGTGCCTTGTCGGCACCCTTAAAATTCGTTTCCAAATATCCGATAAAGGGATATACAGCCGAGCAGACGATGCCGTATTCAATAGCGGCATCCGCCGCGTCACCGCCGCCGCAGATTATATCAAGCCCGAAGCGTTTAAGCTTTATCTTCTTGACAAGCCATAATGCCGAATCCGCAAGCAGCATAAAAACCGTTACGAATCCCGTTACCTTGTCGGAAATTGCTTTGCTTGTCTTTTCGCCGTCTTTGACCTGTGAAGCGGCTTTATCAAAGCCGAAAAGCTTTTTAAAGAATGCTCCGACCTTGCCAGTCTTTTTCTTTTTCTTTTTCTTTTTGGGCTTATTTAAATCAAAAACCGTAAGGAAAAGCAATTTTACTCTTAATTCGGGTCTGCTTTGAGTGTTAAAGGAGAAGCGAAACCTTATGCACGATAAAAGCAGAACAACGATCAATGCAATTATTACGGCAAGCAGGATGCCGATGATAGCCAATACCGTCAAAAAGCGCTCCTCCTTATCGAAAATATTGCTTTCATATTGTAACCCATATTATTCTAACATATTCTTTTGAAAATTGCAATAAAAAAACTTGCTTGGCGCAAGTTCTTTTGAAAATTATACGGTTTTGTTGTATTTGCTCATCGCAAGGTCGAAATTATCGCAAACGATTTGCTCAACCGCCAAGGTCACGTTTTCAATAGCGCTTTGAAGCGCTTCACCCTCTTCGTCCTTAAAAAGACTTAAAACCCAATCGACCATCGGGGTTTCCTCGGGGCGCTTTCCTGCGCCGACCTTGATACGCGGAAATTCCTGCGTACCGAGGTTTTCGATAATATCGTTAACGCCCTTTTGTCCGCCCGAGCTTCCGCTTTTGCGAATACGCACACTGCCGACGTTAAACGAAACGTCATCGGCGATAACAAGCAATCTTTCGGGCGAAATATTATGCTTTTCAAGCGCCTGAATTGCCGCGTAACCGCTGTTGTTCATAAAGGTTTGGGGCTTTAAAAGAAGGCAATCGTGTCCGCCAATCTTGCAGTATGCGCCGAGCGAATCGAAGATTTTTTTATTTATCTCAACGCCTGCCTTTTCCGCAATGCGGTCAAGACACAAAAAGCCCGCGTTGTGACGGGTGTATTCATATTTTTTACCGGGATTTCCAAGCCCGATTATCACCCATTCGGGCGTGATTTTTTCTTTTTTTCTGAAAAGCATAAGTTGATCCTTTGTGTAAACTTACATATCGTAAAAACCGAAAGCCTTTTGGCTTTCGGCTTTTTGGCACCCCCGGCGGGAATCGAACCCACGACTAATCCTTAGGAGGGACTTGTAATATCCACTTTACTACGGGGGCGTAACCTTAGATATTTTAATGCCCGCGCCCATTTTTGTCAAGACCTTATGGGCAAATTGTGCATATTATTACAGTAAGAGCATCAGGTTTGTTGAAAAGGGGTATTGAAATTTGCGAAAGCTTGTGATAAAATACTACCGAAAATATTATAAAATGCGGAAATGTGGCTTATGAAAACATTATTCGAGAGAAAAGTAGTTAAATTCGGCGGCAGCTCGCTTGCATCTGCCGAGCAATTCGTTAAAAGTGCAAATATCATCAAGGCGGAAGAGGTTCGCCGTTTTGTCGTGCCCAGCGCACCCGGCAAGCGCTTTGACGGCGATACCAAGGTTACCGACCTTCTCATTAATTGCTATAACCAAAGCGTTTCTTCCGAAAATTGGGAAGCAACCTTTGATAAGATCGAAGAACGTTACAACGATATCATCAAGGGCTTGGGTCTTTCGACCGATCTCAGCGGCGAATATGCAAAGATAAGAAAGGCGCTTTCCGAGGGTACAACGCTTGATTACACGGCTTCGCGCGGTGAATATTTAAACGGTATTATCCTTGCCGATTATATCGGCTATGAATTCGTTGATGCGGCAGAGGTCATATTCTTCGACGAAAACGGCAAGTTTGACGCTAATTACACCAACACCGTTATGGCGCAGCGTCTTGCAGGCAAGCGCAATGCCGTTATCCCCGGCTTTTACGGCTCGAACCCCGACGGAACTATCAAAACCTTCTCACGCGGGGGCAGTGACATCACGGGTGCGATAGTCGCACGCGCGGTCATGGCTGATATTTATGAAAACTGGACCGACGTTTCGGGCTTTTTGATGTGCGACCCGAGAATCGTCGAAAATCCCCGTCCTATTTCTATAATCACCTATCGCGAGCTTCGTGAGCTTTCCTATATGGGCGCGTCGGTGCTTCACGAGGACAGCATTTTCCCCGTTAAGCTTGCAAGCATTCCGATAAATATCCGTAACACCAACCGTCCCGAGGATGCAGGTACTCTTATCGTGACCTCGACCGACGGCTATAAGACCGACGATATCATCACCGGCATCGCAGGTAAGAAGGGCTTTTTGGTTATCCGCATCGAAAAGGATATGATGAACTCCGAGCCCGGCTTCGGTATGCGCGTGCTCAAGGTGTTTGCCGACCTCAACATCAACTTCGAGCATATCCCCTCGGGTATCGATACCATGTGCATTGTTGTCAATGCCGAGGACGTTAACGGCAGAGAATACGATATCGCATCTTCTATTCAAAAGGCGGTCAATCCCGATCACATCCACATCGACAAAAAGATGGGACTCGTTGCGGTCGTCGGACGTAATATGGCGGGTCAGCCCGGTACTGCGGCACGTGTTTTCAGCGCACTTGCAAGAAAGAACATCAACATCCGTATGATCGACCAAGGCTCGAGCGAGCTTAACATCATCATCGGTGTCGATGAAAGCTCGTTTACAAGAGCGATAAAGGCGATTTATAAGGAATTCTGTAACTGATATGGGTTACACGACCGTTAAACAGGATTCTGAATTTTATATGGTCGAGCGCAAAAGCGAATTTATCGGCTATTGCGCCCCCGTTACGAGCGAGGAGGAAGCAATCGCTTTCGTTAACTCGATCAAGAAAAAGCATTCCGATGCAACGCATAACGTCTATGCTTACGTCCTGCGTGAGGGCTTTAAGGAGCGCTTTTCGGACGATGGTGAGCCTCACGGCACTGCAGGTATGCCTGTGCTCGATTCTATCCGCAAGGCGGGACTTACCGACACTGCGGTCGTCGTCACACGTTATTTCGGCGGTATCCTTTTGGGTACGGGCGGATTGGTTCGCGCATATACGGGCGCGGCAAGCGGTGCGATAAAGGAAGCGGGCATTGCCGAGGTAGGCGATTTCGATATCGTCGAGGTGAAATGCAACTATTCCGATTATCAAAAAATTATGCCTATGGTTTCTGCGATATCTGCGCGTACCGAGGACAGCGATTTCGGCACCGACGTGAAAATGATCCTTGCCGTTACCCAATCGGTAAGCGATAAATTCATATCGGATATGGTCGAAACGACGAACGGACGCGTTATTGCAAGTAAAATAGGCAGTAAAACAGACTTTATATAATGAAAAACGGCGGATAACCGCCGTTTTTTTAATTTGACATCAGCTTCTTTTTCAAAGCGAGATAATCGTAGGTGTTTACCTTCCCGTCCCCGTTGACGTCGGCAAGTCGAAGCTGTCTGTCGGAAAGCTTGACCGTGTTCATTATCGCGCGCTTTATAAGAATCGCGTCGTAAATATCGATCTCGCCGTTCAGATTGACGTCGCCCTTTATAAAAGGCTCCAAGCCGAAATAGAGCGCGATCGCGGTTGCCTCGGCAATGGCAAGCTTACGCAGATTTTCGTCGTTCATTAACCATTTTGCCGACCTTTCGTTGGTATGGAAGGAATGCTCGATTATGTAATACAACGGACATTCAACGCTTCTTGCACCACGCATAACGCCGTAGTATTCGTAATCGCCCTTTTCGCTTTTGCGCGTCTTTACGTAATGCTCGTCGATCTCCATACAAGCTGCAACAGCCGTTGCGAGAATATCTCCGAGCTTGTGCGAACCGTTGATATTGTCATAAGGAGCATAAACCGAAACGCGGTCGGTTTTTGTATTTCCGTTGCCCGTGGCATTGGAATGGAGCGATAAAAACAGATCACAGCCCATAGCGGCTTTTCCGCGTTCGACGACCGCAAGGTCCTTGTTTTGCTTTTTACGTGTTTTTAACACCTCAAAGCCCAAAACCGCCAATTCCTCTGCCAAAAATTCGCAAAGCTTCCACATTTGAACCGATTCGTAATATTCGGGTAGTATTGGACTTTGGTTTCGCTTCCCGTAGTGACCTGCGTCAAGCATAATTCTTTTTTGCAATTCAGCACCTCCTTTCATTTAAAGCTTTTGCAACCCTTTTACAGCATAACAAAAAATCGCGGGATTTTCATCCCACGATTTTCTACGGTTTTTCTATGATTTTTCTACGGTTATTTTATATTGATCTTATATGCTTCGCCGTTGATAATGACGGTTTCGTCGTCAAGCCAGTTTATCATAATTGTTTCGGCGGCGTGCCCTTCACCCTCGAACGCGATCATTTCGGGTGCGGAGAAGCTGCCGATAAGCGCACCGAATTCAGGCTCGGTAGGTTTGACAACAACTACTGTTTTAGAGCTTATAAGCGATTCTTCAACGTAAACCTCGGCAACGAAAACGCTGTTGAGCGATTCGTATTTATCGTCTAATTTGCGTTCGCTGATTACGCCCGAAACAAGATTCCAAACGAAAACGATACAGATGATTATCGTCAAAAGCACCGCAACTATTGCCGAAATTGCCTTAAGCACGCTGTCGGGCAGAAATTTAAGATAGATAGCAAAAATACATCCGCAGGAGATTACGGCGAAAATCAACGAGCCGTACCATTCGCCGTCAATAAACGTAAATACGTTGACGATCGACAGCGGAAATGCGAACAAAAGGCACAGCCTTTCGCGCGAAACAAACCTCGGCTTGAAGATGAACACGGCAACCACCGCGCCGATAGCGAGTATCGCTTGCAAAACGGCGATGAGCTTTTCGCTGTAAAGTGTAAAATCGAGCTCGGTCAAGAAGCCGATCAGCTCGCAGAAAGGAAGGATGACAAAAACGACTAAAAGCGCTATCGGAATAGCCTTTAACGCGATATTTTTGATTTTGGTTGCATCCATACAAAAGAACCTCCTTAATACCGTATACAAGGATGTTGAATTATTTTACTGCCGAAATTTCGTCAATTCCGTAGTATTCAAGGCATTTGACCGTATCCTCACCGATCAATTCACCGCACACCGCGATCGGTACCGCAGGGGGGCAGGCGATATTGAACTGTGCAACGGTTCTGCCAATGCTGTTTTGAACTTTGATAATTTCGCTTTCCGCAAAGACCGCATCGCGCACCGACATGACCTTTTTTCCGATGGGAAGCATCGGGGCAGGCTCGATAATTGATTTTCGTCTTTTGACCGATTTAAGCGTGTCGGTCAAGCACGTCAGCTCCGAAATACCGTTTTCGGGGGTAAGCATAAAAACGGTATGGTCCTTATCGGCAAATTCGCAAAAGATATTTGACTTTTCAAGCTCGGTCGCAAGCTCATTGCCGTAATAGCCGTAGCTTTTGGGCTTGATAACGATTTTTAATTCCTCAACACCCGATATTTCAAAGCCGTGTTCCTGCAATTCGCGCTTTGCTTTGCTTATCAGCAGAGCACTTTCGTTAAGACGCTTTTTATAGCCGTCTTCGATATACCGATTCGCAAGGTCGAGCGACGCGAGGATGAGATACGACGGACTTGTCGAGCCGAAAAGCGAAAGCGCGTTTTTGGCGTTCTCTTTAAACAAATCGGGTGCGTTTTTCGAAATATGCAAGTAAGCTCCGCCGGTAAGCACGGGAAGAGTTTTGTGCGCCGAATCACAGCACATATCGGCACCGAGGTCGATAGGGTGCGCCGATTCGGGCAAAAATTTGCGGTATGCTCCGTGAGCGTTATCGACAAAAAGATAAGAGTTATGCTTTTTGCAGACCGAAGAGATTCCTGAAATATCACATACGTTGCCGAGATAATCGGGCGAGGTGAGAAACACCGCGCATTTTTCGTTTTCCTTGGCAAGTGCCTCTTCGACCGTTTTTGCGCTTACAAGCCCCGAAAGAAAGGCTTTGCCGTCGGGATAGAGCCATATCGGCTCGATACCGTTAAGCGCGCAGGCGCTTATAAACGATTTGTGAGCATTGCGGGAAGCAAAGATCCTTTTACAGCCGCAAAGCTTCATCAAATATACTGCCGCGCGGATGCAATGCGACGAGCCTTCGGTTGAATAAAAGGTATGCGCTCCGAACAAATCGGATGCATTTTTTTCGCTTTCGGCAATAATACCGCTTGCCTCAAAAAGGCTGTCGGCACCGCTGATTTCGGTAATATCGAAATTTTCACAGCCCAAAAAGCTTTTTCCCTTATGTCCCGGCATGTGAAAACGTAAAGCGCCGCTGTGATTATATTTTTCGATAAAATCAAATATCGGCGTATTCATTATATATCGCCCAACGCTCTTGCGACCGCAACAGAAATGGCGCATTCCATTCTCTTGCGGAACAAGCGGCAGCCGTATTCGTAAATACCCTTTACCGAGCCGGTCGCGTGATATGCGTTTGCGGCGCATCCGCCCGAGCAGTAAAGCTTTGCCCAGCAATCCTTGCAGTCCTTACGGGCATAGACGTTACAGCTTTCGAATTCGTTTTGAATTTCAAAATTGGAAACACCGTTCCAAATATCGCCGAGCTTAAACTTTTCGTCGCCGACGAATTGGTGGCAGGGATAAAGGTCACCCCAAGGGGTTACCGCCATATATTCGGTACCCGAGCCGCAACCCGAAATACGCTTGTAAATGCAGGGGCCGCCCGAAAGGTCGATCATATAGTGATAGAAGGTAAAGGGCTTGCCTTCCTTTTCGCGCTTTATCATAAGCTCGGAAAGCTTTTCGTATTGGTCGAAAAGAATGGGCATATCCGATTCAAGCAATTCACCCTCGTCACCCGAAGCGCAAACGACCGGCTCCATGCTCAATTCGGTAAAGCCGAGGTCGAGCATAGCTTGGATATCCTTCAAGAAATCGGGGTTTGCGTGGGTAAAGGTGCCGCGCATATAATAGTCCTTATGACCTCTTGCATCAACAAGCTTTTGGAACTTGGGGACTATCTTGTCAAAGCTTCC
>JAZRTE010000021.1:0-13326 GCA_045651785.1 Eubacteriales bacterium
TGCCGCTGTTTTTATATCATCACGGGTTTGGGGGTCGTTTTTGACTTTTATCAGCATGAGCTCGCAGTTGACAGAATCGTCGCTGTCAAGTTCTTTGACTTTGCAGACATCATTTATTTTATAAAGCTGGCTTTTTATCTGGTGATGAATACGCTCCTCGCCCTCATAAGTCACGGTTATACGGGAATATTTGTCTGATTCGGTTTCACTAACGGTAAGCGAATTGATATTGAACTGACGGCGGCGGAACATACTTGTTACACGGTTAAGTACGCCGAATTCGTTTTTAACGAGTACGGCAAGGGTATATTTATTCATATCAGCCACCTGCCTTTACGATGATATCGTCCATACTTCCGCCCGGCGGCAGCATTGGAAGAACGAGCTCGTCCTTATCGACGGCGCAATCGATGATAAAGGGTGAGTTTGTTGAAAACGCGCTTGTCAACGCGTTATTAAGCTCTTCAACGGTGTTTACCGCCATACCGTCTGCGCCGAAGGATTTTGCGAGCGCGACGAAATCGGTTTTACGGTCGAGCTCGGTATTGGAATAGCGTTTATCGAAGAACAGCTTTTGCCATTGGCGAACCATTCCGAGCACGCCGTTGTTCATAATAAGGATGACCAACGGGACTTTATAGGTAACTGCGGTCGCAAGCTCGTGAAGTGACATTCCGAAGCTTCCGTCGCCCGTGACAAGCACACATCTTTCGTTCGTGCCGAAATATGCGCCGATAGAAGCGCCCAAGCCGAAGCCCATTGTACCCAAGCCGCCGCTTGTGATAAAACGGCGTTCGGTTTTAAATTTAAGCGTACGGGCAGACCAGACCTGATGCTGTCCGACGTCGGTTGCGACGGGTGTGTTTTCGCCGAGGTAGTTATTTAAGGTATTAAGGATATTTTCGGGAGTAAGACCTTTGCGGTTATCGGCAAATTCATTTTCCTTTGCCTTTAATTCTTCGACAGTTTTCTGCCAATCGTCCTTTTTTGATTCGTTAACAAGGGGCAGAAGCTTTTGAAGCGTTTGCTTTAAATCGCCGCGAAGTCCGCAGACCGCGTTGACGTTTTTCGAAAGCTCGCTTCCGTCGACGTCGATATGAACGACCTTGACACCGGGAAGGAATTTTTCGCGGTTACCCGTTGCGCGGTCGGTGAAGCGAACACCGAGCGAAATGATAAGGTCGGCTTTGTTCATCGACATCGACGAGGCATAATGTCCGTGCATTCCCTGCATACCCAAAAAACGCGGATGGTCGCTCGGGAGAATTGAAATACCCATCATCGAGCAACCGAGAGGCGCATCGATTTTATCGGCAAGGGAGAGCATTTCTTCCCTTGCATCGGCAGAAAGGACACCGCCGCCGAAATAGATATAGGGGCGTTTCGATTCGTTAATGAGCGTTGCGGCTTGGGCGATACGGACGTCCTTTGCGGAAAAGGCGGTTTCTTTTTCGACCTTATTTTCGCACTCATATTCACAAAGCGCGATTTGAACGTCCTTGGGGATATCGATCAAAACGGGTCCCGGTCTGCCCGATTGGGCGAGAATGAATGCCTCGCGAACCGTTTCGGCAAGTGTTTCGACCGAGCCGACGAAATAGTTATGCTTGGTTATGGGCAGAGTTATACCCGTTATATCTATCTCCTGAAAGCTGTCGGTACCGATTTGGTAGGTCGGCACGTTGCCGCACACGGCAACCATAGGGACAGAATCGAGATAGGCGGTAGCGATGCCCGTAACGAGGTTGGTTGCGCCAGGTCCCGATGTTGCGATAACAACACCGACCTTGCCCGTCGTTCTTGCATAGCCGTCGGCCGCGTGCGCCGCGCCCTGCTCGTGCGCCGTGAGGATATGGTTTATTTCGTTTTTATGGTTGTAAAGACTGTCGTATACGTTCAAGATCTGTCCGCCGGGGTAACCGAAAACCGTTTCGACTCCCTGCTCGATCAGAGTTTTTACAAGTATATCTGCGCCTGAAAGAAGCATTTTTGACTCCTATTTTATGTATTTTACGATCAAATCGCCGCATTCATTGCAGCCGACGGTTTTTTCACCGTCAAGCGCTATATCCATGGTGCGGTAGCCGTTGTTTAAAAATTCGTCGACGGCAGAATCGATCGCGTTGGCTTCGGCTTCCATATTGAAGCTGTATTTAAGCATCATTGAAGCAGAAAGAATTGTTCCTATCGGGTTTGCGATATCCTGATTTGCAATATCGGGCGCAGACCCGTGTATCGGCTCGTAAAGTCCGCGACTCGTTGCGCCGAGACTCGATGACGGTATCATACCGATAGAGCCGGTTATCATCGATGCTTCGTCCGAAAGGATATCGCCGAACATATTCTCGGTAACGATAACGTCGAATTGCGAGGGGTCCTTAACGATCTGCATAGCGCAGTTATCGACGAGCATATCGGTTAATTCAACGTCCTTGTATTCCTCGCTTAATTTGTGCATTACCGACTTCCAAAGACGGCTTGAATCCAAAACGTTGCTTTTTTCGACAGAGCAAAGCTTTTTTCTGCGTTTTCTTGCCGTTTCAAAGCCGATTCTGCCGATGCGCTCGATTTCCGATTGGGTATAAACGAGTATATCGGTAGCTTTTTGTTGATTATCGACCGTTTCGGTTTTATGCTCACCGAAATAGATACCGCCGATAAGCTCGCGCACGATGATGAAATCGATTCCCTTTTCGACTATTTCGCCTTTTAACGGCGAAGCCGAAGCAAGCTGACGCCAAATCTTGGCAGGTCGGTTGTTGCTGTAAACGCCCATTGCCGAGCGAAGCTTTAAAAGTCCCTTTTCGGGACGCAAATTCGCAGGCATATCATTCCATTTATTGCCGCCGACGGCGCCCAAAAGCACACTGTCGGAATTTAAACATTTATCGATCGATTCTTGGGGTAACGGATTGCCGTATTTATCGATGGCACAGCCGCCCATATCGACCTCTGTGAAGTTAAAGGTATGTCCGTAAAGTTCACCGACACGCGTTAATACCTTGACCGCTTGGGTGATTATTTCGGGACCGATGCCGTCGCCCTTGATGACGGCGATATTTTTTGTCAATTTATTCACCTTCTTTTAAGGATGCAAGAAGTCCGCCTTTTTCGATAATGCTTTGGATAAAGGGCGGAAAGGGTTGCGCTTGATAGGATTTGCCGCTTGTGATATTTTTGATGATGCCGTTGTCAAAATCGACCTCGACAATATCGTTTTCGTTGATTTCCTCTGCCGCTTCAACGCATTCGAGAATAGGCAGACCGATGTTTATCGCATTGCGATAGAAGATGCGAGCAAAGGATTTCGCAATGACACAGCCGACACCGCAGCCCTTGATTACAAGCGGTGCGTGCTCACGCGAGGAGCCGCAACCAAAATTTAGCCCTGCGACGATAACGTCGCCCTTTTTTACCTTGCCGACGAATTCCTTGTCGATATCCTCCATACAGTGCTTCGACAGCTCGTTCACGTCGGGAGTGTTTAAATATCTTGCGGGGATGATAACGTCGGTATCGACGTTGTCGTTATATTTGAAGGCATTACCCTTTGTTTTCATCGCTTACGCCTCCTTGTATTGGGTTATATAGCCCGTAATCGCACTTGCCGCAGCGGTATAGGGAGAAGCAAGATATACCTCGCTTTCGGTATGTCCCATACGTCCGACGAAGTTGCGGTTTGTTGTGGCGATGCATCTTTCACCCTTGGCAAGAATGCCCATATAACCGCCAAGACACGGTCCGCAGGTGGGTGTCGAAACAACTGCGCCTGCATCGATAAAGGCGGTGTAATAGCCGCGAATGACGCATTCACGAAGTATTTGCATCGTTGCGGGAATAATAATACAGCGCACTCCCTTTGCGATTTGCTTGCCGTTTAATACCTTAAATGCGGCTTCCATATCCTCGATTCTGCCGTTGGTGCAGGAGCCGATTACGACTTGGTCGATTTTTACGTTATTCAATTCGCTTGCATCTTTCGTATTTTCGGGAAGATGCGGACAAGCGACTGTGGGTGCGATTTTTGAAAGGTCGATTTCGATTATTTCATCGTATTGGGCGTCCTTATCGGCGGTGAATATCTTTATTTCCCTTTCGCTTCTGCCGTTTAAATAGTCAAGCGTGATTTCATCGACGGGAAAGATGCCGTTTTTCGCGCCTGCTTCGACTGCCATATTGCAAATGCAAAGGCGGTCGTCGATAGAAAGGTTCTTTATTCCCTCTCCGAAAAATTCCATGCTTTTATAAAGTGCGCCGTCGACGCCTATTTTTCCGATTATCGTAAGGATTACGTCCTTGCCGCTGCAATTGGAGGGCAATTTGCCGACGATATTAAAGCCGATTGCCGAAGGAACCTTGAACCAAGCCTTGCCCGTTGCCATTCCTGCCGCCATATCGGTGCTTCCGACACCCGTTGCAAACGCACCGAGCGCGCCATAGGTACAGGTGTGGCTGTCCGCGCCGATAATGCAATCGCCTGCGGTGACGATTCCCTGCTCGGGAAGAAGCGCGTGCTCGATACCCATTTTGCCGACGTCATAAAAATGGCTTACCGAATGAAGATTTGCGAATTCACGGCATTGCTTTGATTGCTCAGCCGCCTTTATGTCCTTATTGGGCACGAAATGGTCGAGCACTATTGCGATTTTATCCTTATCGAAAACCTTGTCAAAGCCTGCTTTTTTAAACTCGTTTATAGCTACGGGAGTAGTTATATCGTTGCCTAATACGATATTAAGGCTTGCGCTGATAAGCTGACCTGCTTTAACGCTTTCAAGCCCCGCGCTGTGCGCGAGTATTTTTTGTGTTAAGGTCATTCCCATAATAATCAACCTCTTACCAAATTGTTAAATGCGCTTAAAAGCGCGTTTGTACTCGCCTTGATGACGTCGGTATGGGTGCCTGCGCCCCAATACATTTTGCCCGACTCGGTTTGGAGTCCGATATAGGATGCCGCAACCGATTGCGAGCCCTGTCCCTGCATACTGTGCTGGGTGAACACTTGAAGCACGTAATTTCTGCCTGTGTATGCCTTAAGCGCGTTGTTGATTGCAGAAAGCGAACCGTTACCCTCGGCAGTCAGCGAGGTTTCGGTTCCGTTTTCGTTAAAGGTTATGTTTATCTTAACGGTTTCGTTTTCACGAATGAAATCGAGCTTTTTGACGGTTATTGCGCCGACGGTATTAAGATAGCTTTCGGTAAATATCGAAAGCACCTCGTCTGCCTTTAATTCGCGGTGCTCGCGGTCGGAGATGCTCTTGCAGAGGTAGCTTAAATGCTCGCGCATCTGCAAAGGAAGCACATAACCGTAATTCTGCTCGAGAAGATAACCGATACCGCCCTTGCCCGATTGAGAGTTAACACGGATGATGTCGGCATCGTAGGTTCTGCCGATGTCCATAGGGTCGATGGGAATATAGGGAACGCTCCATTCGTGAAGCGAATGCTTTTGGCGGTATTTCATACCCTTTGCGACGGCATCCTGATGTCCGCCCGAAAAGGCGGCAAACACCAAAGCGCCTGCATAGGGTGCGCGGTCATAGACCTGCATTCTCGTGCATTTTTCGAATTTTTCGACAAGACGGTTCATATCCGAAAAGTCAAGCTTCGGATCGACACCGGGAGAGTACATATTCATTGCGATTGTGATTATATCGACGTTTCCCGTACGCTCGCCGTTGCCGAAAAGCGTACCTTCAACGCGGTCTGCGCCTGCCAAAAGTGCAAGCTCGGTATTGGCGACACCCGTACCGCGGTCGTTATGCGAATGCACCGAAATAGTGACAAATTCACGGTATTTCACATTTTCGCTTATATATTCGACCTGACTTGCATAGACGTGCGGAAGGCTCATTTCGACCGTTACTGGAAGATTAACGATGACGTTGTTATCCTTGCTCGGTTCTAAAATATCGAGCACCGCGTTGATAACGTCAAGCGCATATTCCGGCTCGGTACCAGTGAAGGATTCGGGCGAATATTCATATCTGAAATTGCCCTCGTATTCCTTGGAAAGTCGCTTTACAAGACGCGCGCCGTCGATGGCGATTTGCTTGATTTCTTCCTTGGATTTTTCAAATACCTGCTCTCTTTGCGCGACGCTTAACGAATTGTAGAAATGGATTATCGCGCTCGGCGCGCCCTTAACCGCCTCGAAGGTCTTGCGGATGATATGCTCGCGGCATTGGGTGAGCACCTGAACGGTAACGTCGTTTGGGATAAGATCGTTATCGATAAGGGTACGCAAAAATTCATATTCGGTTTCGCTTGCGGCAGGAAAGCCGACCTCGATTTCCTTAAAGCCGACGTCAAGAAGCACCTTGAAATATTCGAGCTTTTCTTCAAGACTCATCGGGATTACAAGGCTTTGGTTGCCGTCACGCATATCGACACTGCACCATACGGGCGCTTTTTCGATACGCTCGGCATTTACCCATTTGTTATATTTGTTTCCGACGGGAAAATAGCCCGCGCGGTATTTTGTGGGATCCATCATAGCAGAATCTCCTTAAACAATTCTGTTTCTTGTTTCTCCGTTCAGGAAGGAATTTATATTTTGCTTGATCTCGTTCATACAACGGACTCTTGCTTCATAAGCGCCCCAAGCCATGTGCGGTGTGAGGCAGACGTTTTCGTAATTTTTGATTTTATCAAAGGGGTGCGCCTTGGGCATCGGCTCGACAGAATAAACGTCACAGCCGAAAAAGCCGAGCTTGCCCGAAATTACCGCATTTGCAACCGCTTCCTCATCGAGCACCGCGCCGCGCGCAACGTTGACGAGAAACGCGCCGGTTTTCATCATCGAAAGCTCGTCAAAGCCGATCATACCGCGTGTTTTATCGGTAAGCGGCACGTGTACGGTAATAATATCCGATTCCTTTAAAAGCGTTTCGAGGGACACGCATTTTGCATCGTCAACGGGTGTGCGCTTGTTGACGATGACGTTGCATCCCAATGCGCTTGCCGCCGCGCCGACGCGTCGACCGATTCCGCCATAGCCGATGATACCCCAAGTTTTACCGCAAAGCTCGTGATAGACGGGGGTTAAAATATTTTGCACGTTTCCGTTTGAATAGCTTCCGTTTGCGACGGAATTGCGAAACGCGTTTAAATTGACCGAGGCGGAAAGCACCATTGCGAGAGTTAGCTGTGAAACCGAATTTGCCGAATAGCCTGCGACGTTGCAGACGGCGATGCCGTTGTTTTTGCAATATTCGGTATCGACGTTGTCATAGCCCGTAGCGGCGATGCAAATCAACCTCAAAGCCTTTGCGTCCTTAAGCACGTCCTCATCAAGCTTGACCTTGTTGATAATGCAAACCTCGGTATCCTTGATGCGCTCCGCTACCGTTTCACGCGGAGAAACCTCGAAAATTTCAACGTCGCCCAAGTCGTTAAAAAGCGACAAATCTATATCACTGCCGAGAGTGGCAGAGTCTAAAACAGTAATTTTCATAATAATTATACTACCCCATATTAAGTTAACCCTTATTATAGCATAAAAAAAACACTTTGTCAAAGCGGTTGAAAAAATAAATTACATATGATATAATATTTTAAACTATACTGTTAGGATACACGATGAAAAGATTTTTATATTTTGTTTTAATTATTTTGTTATGCTTTTCGGTTTGCTCGTGCGGATTTGAGGTGGAGGAAGCCTTAGAAATCGCAGAAAGCTCGGAAGAAGAAATTTCGGCGGAAAGCCCTGCAACAAGCGACGAAGCAAGCGAAGAATCAAGCGAGCCGTTTTTGGACATAACGCTTGATTTGGTCAACCGCTTCGGGCCGTTTGAAAGCCCCGATATGCATGACCTTGTTAACGACTTTTTCAACTTTATTTTGGAATATTACGAATATGAGGTTGAGCCGCTTTGGAGCATTTACAAGGATATCGAAGCAAACGGATACAGCGATGAAGTTTGGATTAAGCACACGGGCAACAGTATTCACGTTTGGGAATCGCTTTTTTTAGACGAGGCGAAAAGCGCCGATAATTTGAAAATTATCAGCTTGGGCGAAAAGGGCGGTAATAAAAAGACGGTTCTTACCTTCGGCGGGGATATTTCACTTGCCGACAATTATGCGACTATTCCCTATCTTAACCATAAAAACGGCAATATCGATTATTGCATTCCCACCGAATGGCAGAATATTATGAAGAATGCCGACGTTGCGATGCTTAATTTGGAAAACCCGATATCCGACCGCGGTACACCGATGAAGCATAAGCTTTATACCTATGTCGGAAAGACCGAAAACACCGAAATTTTAAATAAAATAGGCGTTGATTTCGTTACGCTTGCGAACAATCACGTTTTCGATTACGGCGAGGATGCTTTTTACGATACCTTTGACGCGCTTGATAAGCACGGAATTAATTATGCAGGTGCGGGCAAAAACGCAAAGGAAGCGCAAAAGCCCTTTTATTACATTATAAACGGCAGAAAGATCGCCTATATTTCGGCTACAAGGGCAGAAAAGAATATTCTTACACCCGAAGCGACCGAGGATTCGGGCGGTGTTTTCAGATGCTATGACAACACCCGCTTGCTTGAGGTGATCGAAGAAACGAAGCAGGCTTGCGATTACGTTATCGTCCTTTTGCATTGGGGCACCGAATATTCGGCAAAGCTTGAAAGCGTTCAAAAGGAAACGGCGCACGAATATATCGATGCGGGTGCAGACCTTATCGTCGGCACTCACGCGCATCAGCTTCAGGGCATTGAATTTTACAAGGGCAAGGCGATTTTTTACAACCTCGGTAATTTTTGGTTCAATGCAAAGCGGATACACACGGGACTTATGAAGTTTGAGCTTGACAGCGACGGAAACGAAAGCTTTTATTTCATTCCGGGGCTTCAGGCAGGCTGCAAGACGCAATATCTGCTCGGCACGGCGCAGGGGCGCGAGGTGCTTGACGAGCTTGAAGCGCACGAGCCGAATCAAGTTGCCATTTCCGACGACGGAAGGATAACCTTAAAAGAAGCAGAATAAACCTTTTTGGAGGATATATTTATGAAACGCTTAACCCTTATCGTTTTGATATTAATGATGTTCGTTGCTTGTATTTTTGCGGCTTGTGAAAGTGAGAGCGCAAACGGTACGAGCAGTGCAACCGAGGAATCGAGCGAAATTTCGCTTGAAGAAAGCAAGAGCGAGAGCTCGGAAATTTCCGCCGAGAGCTCGGCAGAATCGGTTGAAGAATCGATTGAGGAATCGGTTGAAGAATCGCTTGAAGCCGAATCGTCACTTCCCGACGAAGAAAGCAAGTCCGAGGAATCGAGCGAGCCCGACGAAGAAAGCAAGCCCGACGAAGGTGAAGACGATAACGAAATTGAACGCGTTAAGGTTTTGTTCGCACGATACACGCAAAATCCGATTTTTGTTTTGATAGGCACCTGCGAGGAGGGTGCGGAGATTACCGCCGAATTTAACGGTCAATCGGTAACGGTTCCCTCTTACAAGGGCTGGTTTGAGCTTTCGCTTGAAAACAAAAACAACGCTTCGATTGTAAACGTTTCCTTTACCCAAAAGGTAAACGGCAAAACCACCGAAAAGCAAAACCTTATGGCACGTCCCACAGAGCCCGAATATATGTGGGCACGCGCTATCGGCAGTAACAAGGCGTTTCAGTTCTTCCTTGACCTTATGGTGCCCGATTTTGAAGGAACGAACCTTTTCCCCGAGCAATCGCTTAATCAGATGAAGGACCGCGTTACCACGCGCCTTAATCAGATGCATCAATACAACAAGGATGCCGAAATCATTTATATGATCGTTCCCTCGCCGATGACGACTTATCCCGAGCTTGTGCCCGAAAGATATACTCAGACAAAGGGTGTGACCGCCTTTGACCAAGTGACGGGCAAGCTTAAGGAGGCAGGCGCAACGGTTATCGACCTTCGCGCTACCTTTAAGGAGCATAAAAACGACGAAATGCCGCTTTATTACAAGCTCGACTCGCACTGGGCAGATTACGGCGCTTATCTTGCTTACGTTGAGCTGTTCGAGCATATTTCGAAGAAATTCCCCGATGCAAAGCCGAGAGGCATTGACGATTTTAAATGGACCGCAGATTATTACACGAGCGCAGACGCTTGTCTTTACCTCAGTATTCCGCAGGTTCAGGTTAAGGAATACGGATATTACCGCGAATTCGATTTCGCAGACCCCGGCAACATCACCTCGGTACCGAGATACAGAGGTATGCAGCTTATTTACAACGATCTTACCTGCGATGAAAAGGTGTTTACCACAAACAGAAGCAATCTTCCCTCCTGCGTGGTCTTCCGCGATTCCTACAGCGCAGGTATTTACGATCTTATTCCCGAAAGAATGGATAAGACGCATTATATCGGTATGTGGAGCTATGCTTGGCAGAATTGGACCATCAACAACGAAAAGCCCGATTACGTTATTTATATCGTTTCGGAATGGAACGCAAGAGAAATAGTTTATAATTGATATGAAAAGAATTTACCCTTATTTACTTGCGTTATATACGGTAATATTTTCGTTGACGGTCAACTGCTTTTCATTACTTGCCGAAAACACCGCGATGCTTACTTTGGCGGTTACGGTTTTTGCGATCCTTACCGTCGGAATGGGGTATTTTTGTATCAACACCGTTAAAACACGGCTTAGGATTTGCTTTCACGGCGCGGTTGCGCTTATCGTATTTCAGGCATCGACCGCCGTTGCCGTTATCGTTCACACGGTTTGGCTTGTTTTCGGTATAGAAGGCACCGAATTTTGGTACAGCGTTCTTTTCTGCTTCATTCTTGAATTTTTGCTGTTTTGGAACGGTATTTTGTGCGTATATTTCGCGTCATACCGTTTGTCTCTGAAGCAAAGAGTAAAAGGCATTTTGGTTGGGCTTATTCCGATTTGGAATTTGATCGTTCTTAATTCCATCATCAAAACGGTTTTTGATGAGGTCAAGAGCGAAACCGAGCGCGAAGAAGAAAGACGCGAGAAGGTTTTACTGCAGGAATGCAACACCAAATATCCCATCCTTCTCGTTCACGGCGTTTTCTTCCGCGACAGCAAGATCTTTAACTATTGGGGCAGGATTCCCAAGGAGCTTAAAATCAACGGTGCGAGAATTTTTTACGGCAACCACCAATCTGCCGACTCGGTCGCAAACTGTGCGAAAGAGCTAAGCGAGCGCATCGAGAGCATCGTTAAAGCGACCGGTTGCGAAAAGGTGAATATTATCGCACATTCAAAGGGCGGACTTGATTGCAGATACGCTATTGCTCATTACGGTGTCGGTAAATACGTCGCATCGCTTACTACCGTCAACACACCTCACAGAGGGTGCGAGTTTGCCGAATATTTAAAGAACGAGCTTCCGAAAAACGTCGTCAGCAGGATAGAGAGCTTTTATAACAGAATGTGGCATCGCTTCGGCGATCACCACCCCGATTTTATGGCGGCGGTCACCGACCTTACGGCAAACGTATGTATTGAGCGCGATAAGGAAATGCCGATTCCCGAAGGTATTTATTGTCAGAGCATCGGCTCGGTTATGAACGCATCCGACGGCGGAAGGTTTCCCCTTAACTTTTCCTACGTGCTCGTTAAGCATTTTAACGGCGAAAATGACGGGCTTGTAAGTGAGGATTCCTTTAATTGGGGCGAAAAATACCTTCTTTTACGCACCGAGGAGGAAATCGGGATCTCGCATTGCGATATTATCGACCTCAACCGCAAGGACATTAACGGATTTGACGTGCGCGATTTTTACGTTGACCTTGTTTCGGACTTAAAAGCGCGCGGATTTTAATAACCGCTTTTCGTTATAAAAAAGAAATCGAGCTTCTTTTTAAAAGGAAGCTCGGTTTTTTTGATTACTTTTGAATTATTAAAAGACAAAGGCAGAGAGTTAATTACTCTCTGCCCTTTTTATTACGTTTTGTTTACAGCTTATTCGCCGAAGCACTGTTCAACAAGCTTGTGATACCTGCTTGGAATACGGGACGCTTGGATTCGAGCAAGGACATGATGTTTGCGCCCTTGGTATCCTTTTGTCCGAGAAGAGTTGTGTAGAAATAGAGTGTACCGCTTCCCGATGCGCCGTTGGCGAAGTCGAGAACCTGAATATAATCTTCGCCTTCAGAAGCATAATGAGCGATGGTGTTGATGCCGAAGCGGTCCTGAATGATAGCGTTTCTTTCAAAGAAAGCATCGTTGATAGGCTCGCCGGTAACTTCCTCGGTCGCTACCTGACAGGTGGAAAATTCATAGCTCGAATCGTAGGTAGGGATGTTTACGTCAACACCGCCCCGGTTTTTAACTTTGGGAATGAAGACGCCGTGGATACCTTCTTCGGCTTTGCTTTGTTCGCCTGCACTGAGCTCTTCGGCAGTGCCCGATTCCTCACACGAGGTCAAAACGAGGACCGAGGATGCAAGGATGAAGCAAAGGAACAGACAAAATAATTTCTTTAACATGACCTAACCCTCTTTTCGTAATTTTGCAGAGAAATAAACCCACGGGTGAGTTTATTCAACCGTGCATTTACCTTATTTTATATCAATGAGTGTGTTAGTCATCTGTAAAGTGATATTTTTGTCATTTTTAACAAAAAAACTATCCGCCGCACAGTGCGGCAAAATGCGACAGAGCAAATAAAGTAAAATTTTAAAAAAACAAAAAGGAGTAAAAAAATGGAAATTGGTTGTAAGACGGAGGGCAATGCTACGGTTGCCTACCTTGTCGGCGAGATCGACCATCACAACGCGGTCACGGCACGCGCGGCGCTTGACGAGATAATCGAGCAGACGCGGCCGATACGCTTCGGCATCGACCTTTCGGGCGTCAGCTTTTGCGATTCCTCGGGGCTGGGCTTGGTTATGGGAAGGATGAGAAAATGCCAGACGGTGGGAAGCAGTATGTTCATCAGAAACCCGTCTGCCGCGGCGGAAAGGATGCTTAACATCGCAGGTATGGACAGAATTTTAAAGATCGAAAGAGGTGCAACGGTATGAGCGAAAGAATAATTAACACGATGAGGATAGATTTTGCGGCAAAAAGCGTTAACGAATCGTTTGCAAGAAGTGCCGTTGCGGCATTTGCCGCTTTATCCGACCCGAGCGTTTCGGTTATTGCCGACATAAAGACGGTCGTCAGCGAGGCGGTCACGAACGCCATCGTTCACGGCTATGCGGGGTTTGAAAACAAGCAGGAGTGCATCGTTTCGATACTTTGCAAAATGACCGAGGGCGGGAAGCTTATTATTCGCATTAAGGACAAGGGTCGGGGGATTGAGGACGTACATACAGCGATGCAGCCGCTTTACACGACCGATACCGACGGCGA
>JAZRTE010000022.1:0-28024 GCA_045651785.1 Eubacteriales bacterium
CAAGCCGAACGAGGCAGGCGAAGGAGAAATTTGCGTTAAAGGCCCGAACGTTATGCTCGGTTACTATAAAGACGAAGCGGCAACCCGCGATGTGTTCGACAGCGAGGGCTTCTTCAAAACGGGAGATTACGGAAAGCTTACCAAGGACCGAATCCTTTATATTACCGGCAGAAAAAAGAATTTGATAATTCTTTCCAACGGCAAAAACGTATATCCCGAGGAAATAGAAAACGAATTGATTTCCGTTCCCGGTGTGCAGGATATTATCGTCTATGAAGGACAAAGTCGCAGAGGTATAGAGCACAACGCCATTGTTGCCGAGATCTTCCCCGACGGCGAGTATATTTCCAAGAACGAAATAACCGACGTCAAGGCATATTTGCAGCCGTATATCGAAAAATATAACAGAGCCGCAGTTCCGTACAAGAAGATTAACGTGGTGAGGATTCGTACAGAAGACTTCCCCAAAAACACCTTGCGAAAAATTATGCGTTACAAGCTCGATATGAGCATCGATTAAAACAGAAAGGCAAGCTTATGCAAGAAAGATTTGAAACGTTTACCGTTCTAATTAACAGAATCAGCCGAAATATTCGTAAGATTAAAAACCAAGAAATGGCAGAATACAATTTGAGAAGCGCTCACGTTTCCTGCCTTTATTATCTTTACTCTGCCAAGGGCGCAACCGCAACAGACCTTTGCGAGCGTTGCGAAGAAGACAAGGCGACAATTTCGCGCGCGCTCGATTATCTTGAAACAAACGGCTTCTTGACCTGCGAGTCAAAGTGCGCAAAGAGATACAAAAGTCCGCTTGTGCTTACCGACAAGGGAAACGAGGCAGGTAAAAAGATTTCGGACAAAATAAACGGAGTTCTTGATGCAATCAGCGATGGGCTTACCGAGGAAGAAAGAATGGCGTTTTACCGCAGTCTTTCCATCATAAGCGATAGCTTGGACGCCGTTTCCAAGAATAGCGAAAACAAGGAGTAATTATGTTTTTTCCAAAAGCAGTATTTTGCCGTGTTTTTCAAGCCGCATTCAGAATGGCTATGCCCTTTCTTCCGTACAGAGAACCGAAAATCATTAATTCCTGCGCAGGAATTAAAGAGGTATTAGCCAAAGAAAACGCAACACACGTGCTTGTCGTTACAGATAAAGGCATCGTTAACAACGGACTGTTAAATCCCGTTGAGGAGGTCTTGAAAAAGTGCAATATTCCTTATTGCGTTTATGATGACACGCTTCCGAACCCCACCGTTAAAAACGTAGAGGATGCATTAAAGGTGTATCACGGCAACAGCTGTAACGCCATTATTGCTATCGGCGGCGGTTCTGCAATGGATTGCGCCAAAGCGGTCGGCGTTCGAGTTGTATATCCGAAAAGAACGGTCAATCAGTTGGGGGGCAAGTTGAAGGCGTGGCGCAAGCTTCCAACGCTGATTGCTATTCCCACCACCGCAGGAACGGGAAGCGAAACCACTCTTGCGGCGATGATTACCGATTCCGACACACACCGCAAGTATGCAATTATGAGCTTTCCCTTGATTCCCCATTATGCGGTTTTGGATGCATCTTTGACATATTCGTTGCCGCCGCACTTGACCGCAAGTACGGGAATGGATGCGCTTACCCATGCGGTTGAGGCATATATCGGCCGTTCGACAACACAAGAAACAAGAGCGCTTGCATTGGAGGCTACGAAGCTTGTGTTTGAAAACGTTCACGTTGCATACTCCGACGGAAAAAATCATAAGGCAAGAGAAAATATGCTTCACGCGGCATATAAGGCAGGCATAGCTTTTTCGAAATCGTACGTTGGATATATCCACGCGCTTGCTCATTCGCTCGGCGGCCTTTACGGCACTCCTCACGGTCTTGCCAATACGGTTATTATGCCGTATGTGCTCGAGGCTTACGGCGAAAGCGTGTATAAAAAGCTTTACGAGCTCGGAGTTGCTTCGGGCGCTTGTAACGAAACCGATTCGTACAGAATCGGCGCCGAGAAATTTATAAGCGAGATAAAGAAGCTAAACGCGGAGATGGGCATCCCCGAAAAATTAAAGGGAATAAAAAAAGAAGATATTCCGCATTTGTCAAAGCACGCCGAAAAGGAAGCAAATCCGCTTTATCCTGTGCCGAAGCTTATGACACGGAAGGAACTCGAAAACTTCTATTACAAATTCGCAGATTGGAGCAACTAAAATGACAAGCGAACAGATTTCTAACCTGCTCGAGGCTCAGCGAGCATATTATAAAAGCGGCGCAACCGTTTCGGTTAAGTTTCGTATCGAACAGCTTAAAAAGCTTTACGCAACCGTCAAGAAATACGAATCCGAGGTTAACGACGCGTTAAAATCCGACCTCGGCAAAAGCCATTACGAGGCTTTTATGTGCGAAAGCGGTCTTGTGCTTTCCGAAATTTCTTATATGATACGGCATACAAAGCGATTTGCAAAAAGGAAAACCGTTGCCACTCCGATAACCAACTTTGCATCACACAGCTTTAAGCAACCGATTCCTTACGGTAACACGCTCATTATGAGTCCGTGGAATTATCCTTTTCTCTTAACGCTCGACCCTTTGGCAGACGCCATTGCCGCAGGTAATACCGTTATTGTAAAACCGAGCGCATATTCTCCCGCGACAAGTAAAATAATAGAAAAAATCATAACCGAATGCTTTGCTCCCGAATACGTTGCGGTTGTAACTGGCGGCAGAGCCGAAAATTCCGCACTGTTAGAGCAGAAATTTGATTTTATATTCTTTACCGGAAGCCAAGCCGTCGGCAAAGAGGTGCTTCGCCACGCGGCGGTGCATTTAACCCCGACCGTTTTGGAGCTTGGCGGCAAAAGCCCTTGTATTGTCGATAAAAGCGCAAATATCAAGCTCGCGGCGAAGCGTATCGTGTTCGGCAAATATCTCAACTGCGGACAGACCTGGGTTGCGCCCGACTATATTCTCTGCGATAAAAGCATCAAGGATCAGTTTGTCGCCGAGGTTGTAAGGCAGATTAAAAAGCAGTATGGCGAAAACCCGCTTGAAAACAAAGATTACGGTAAAATTATCAACGAGAAGCATTTCAACCGCATTTGTTCCTTGATTGATAAAAACAAGGTTGTCATCGGCGGCGAGGTCAATGCCGATACCTGCCAAATCGCGCCGACCGTTATGGATAACGTAACCGAAGGCGATGCGGTTATGGGCGAAGAAATCTTCGGCCCCATTATGCCGATTCTTACCTTTGATGATTTCGATTCGCTTGTTGATGAGCTCAAAGGAAAGGATAAGCCCTTGGCTTTGTATATTTTTTCAAGCGACAAGAAGCATATTAAGCGCGTCACAACCGAGCTTTCTTACGGCGGCGGCTGTATTAACGACGTGGTTGTACATCTTGCAACAAGCGAAATGGGCTTTGGCGGTGTTGGTGAAAGCGGTATGGGCTCGTATCACGGCAAAGACGGTTTTGCCGCATTTTCGCATTATAAATCGGTTATGGACAAGAAAACGTGGCTGGATTTGCCGATGCGTTATCAATCGTACAAGAGCAAGCTTTATGAAAAGCTTTTACACATATTCTTGAGGTAAACAATATGAAAAATAAAATTATGCTTGCGGTAAACACCGTAATTATTTCTTCAATCCTCATACTGAATTATTTTTATCAAAGCAACGGCTTTGATTTCACGTTAAAGTGTATTTGCAGCGGCAGCTTTGCGCTGCTCGGTATCATAAACCTTTGTTATGCAATTACCTCCAAGCAAAGCAACAAGAAATTTTACGTCGGAATGGCTTTCGGATTGGTCTTGGCGTTCCTTGGCGACGTTTTGATCGGTTACGATTTCATCATCGGCGCGGCAACCTTTGCGCTCGGTCACGTTTGCTTTGTTATCGCCTATTGCTTTATGCAGAAAATGCAGAAGCTGGATTATATCATCAGCGGAGTGCTGTTCGTCGGATCCTTGATTTTTCTTACGTTCTGTCCGTTGCTCTCCTTTGAAGTGGCGGTATTCCGCGTTGTTTGTATCGTTTATGCGCTGATTATCTCGACTATGCTCGGCAAGGCACTGGGCAATTTTGTCAGAGAAAGGAACGCACTCACCGGAACGATTGCCGTTGCAAGCGCGCTGTTCTTTTTCTCGGATTTGATGCTGGTATTCGACTGGTTTATCGGACTTTGGAGCTGGACGGATAACGCTTGTATGGGAACCTATTATCCCGCATTGTGCCTGTTGGCGCTTTCGATGTATATCAAATCGAAAAACAACAACCGATAAGCCTTTGGGAACCGCATAAACCACCCCGAAGTTGTTGAAAATCTTGACAAAGTGTGCAGAGTGTGCTAACATAATAGACACCGAGAAAGGAGTACCTATTATGAAAAAATTGGCGGCAATGCTTTTGGCAATTATTTCTTTGTGCTTTTTCTTAACGGCGTGCGATCCCGGAGAGACGTCTTTTACATATGAGTATTCTGTTGAGGGTATTACGAAAATCGAGCTGATAAAATACGATAATCCCGATCAGGAGGATTTTATAACCTGGGTAACCGACCAGACAGACGATCTCGAGGATTACGATTTCTCGAAGGAGACGGTTTTGGCGACCATGGACGCGAATTACCACGATGCTTTTATTGACGAGCTTTCGCAATACGGGATTTTGCATAAATATTTCACCTATGACTCGCCGAACGGTATGTGCATCAAGATGACTTACGGCGACGGAAAATTTGCTATCATCAACAGCGACGACGACAGCTTCCACGGATACATCGGAATGTATAACGCAGACGGATCGGTCGATTCCTTTTGCGGTTGCTTTTATTCCCGTGAGTTTTTCGTGCGTCTTGTAGAAGGGTATTTTGATTTTCAATCCTCGATGTAATAACAAAAAGCCACACTTGTGGCTTTTTATTTTGCCACTTGAACGTATTGACAAAAAATGTTATAATAAAACCGAGGTGATAAAAATGACGGCAAAAGAATTATACGAAAGCTTACTTGAAGGCGCAATTTCGATTCTCGATCCCACCTGTGACGGACTTATTGTCGGAGATGCGGATGTGGAGGTAAAGAAGGTCGGAACCTGCTTTAAGCTTACTGCAGAGCTTATCGACAAGGCGGTTGCCGAGGGCGTAAACGTTATCATAACCCACGAGCCGACCTTTTCGCGCGATGACCGCGGAGGCGAATTTTACGGAATCGACAGGTTGAAATATGATAAGCTTATCGCTTCGGGAATAACGCTTTTCCGCTATCACGACCACGCACATCACCGCGAGGACGATTTGATTCACGCAGGGTTCATTTCCGCGCTTGGACTTAACGTCGTTAAAAAACATCCCATCGAATGCCTCGGCGTGAGAAGATACGAATTTGAAGAAAAATTAACACCTCGCACCCTTGCAAAGCTTGTGCGCGAAAGGCTTAACGTTGAGTGTATAAGAATCGTCGGCGATTGCGATATCGAGCTTAAAAAGGTCTGCCTCGGTCTCGGCGGAGTAGGTATGGCTCAGATAGACAAGCTTTTTGACCCGGGATGCGATATCTTCGTTACGGGCGAGGTCGGCGAGGTTTGCGTTGACGAATACGTGCGCGACGCTTGTTATTTCGGCGAAAAACGCGCGATAATGGTGCTCGGACACTACAGCTCGGAATATGCTGGGATGCGATTGCTTGCCGAAAAGCTTAACGGCAAGGACATTCCTTCGGTATTTCTTGAGGGCGGAGAGGTATATAAAAGCGTTTGAGTATAACAAAATATTCATTTTTTGTTAATTTGTTTCGGAGAATTTTCCAAAAACTATTGTAATTTTTTCGCTTTGGTAGTAAAATAATGACATAATATGCGGTAGTTTTACTACCGTAAAAAAGGGGATACCCCTAAACATGGAGGAAACAAAATGAAAAAGTTTATCGCATTGTTTCTTGCAGCTTTGATGCTCCTCTCCTTCACTGCTTGCGGCTCGTCCGAAGACGATGCTAAAGCGGATTTCAAGGTAGGTGCGATCTACATCAACAGCAAGAACGACACCGCAGGCTACACCTATGCTCACCACACCGGCATTACCGAAGCTATGAAGCAGCTCGGTCTTGACGTTGACAAGCAGCTCTTTATCATGGACGAAGTTCCCGAAGATAAAGAACAGGTTCTCGCAGCAGTTGACACCCTCGTAGGTAAGGGCGTAAACATCATCTTCGGTATTTCCTTCGGTTATATCGATGCTATGGAAGAAGCTGCAACCAAGTATCCCGACGTTGTATTCTCTCACGGCACCGGCTATAAGAGCAATGAAACCAATTTCAATAACTATTTTGGCCGTGCATACCAAGCTCGTTACCTCTCCGGTATCGCTGCAGGCCTTAAGAGCCTTCAGACCGGCAATAACAACGTAGGTTACGTTGCTGCATACGGCACCGAATATGCTGAAACCGCTTCCGGTATCAACGGCTTCGCTCTCGGCGTGCAGGCAGTTAACCCCGATGCAAAGGTTTACGTTAAGAAGCTCGGCGCATGGGCAGACGAAGTAAACGAATCGGCATTTGCAAAAGAGCTTATCAACTCCCTCAACTGCGGTATCATCGCTCAGCACTGCGACTCCGCACAGCCTCAGATCGCTGCACAGGACGCTAACGTGTTCGGCTGCGGTTACAACTCCGATATGACCTCCGATGCTCCCAAGGCACACCTCACCGCGGCTATCTGGCACTGGGACGTTTACTACAAGACCGCTATGGAAACCGCTATGGGCTGCGAAGCAAGCGAATTCGTTACCAAGATGGGCACTCCCGCATACTACGGCGGCCTCAAGGAAAACTTCGTTGACGTTTCTCCCCTCAGCGAAAACTGCGCTCCCGGTACTGCTGACGCTATCAAGCAGGTTAGAGATCTTATCGTAAGCGGCGAATGGGACGTATTCTCCGGCGTTAAGCTCAACATCGCTGCTGACGGCACAGTTACCAAGGTTGATGCAGCTCTCGTTGACAATGCAGGTAATGAAATCGTTCCCGCAGGTGGTGCTTCTGTTGAAGACGGCGTTATCACCGGCACCATGAACTACTACGTAGCAGGCGTTCAAGAAGCATAATTAATTTATGAAGCATCCGGGCCGGCCGGACATCCGACCGGCCCGTTTTCTTTTAACCGAAAAAGCGCAAACAAGTTTATTGCTTGTCCTTTTTAGTTTAAAAGCACCTATTACCCAAAGGAGGGGACTTTGTGGCAGATCAATACGCTATTGAAATGAGAAATATCACGAAAACGTTTGGCAGCGTCGTTGCAAACAGCAACATTAATTTGGCTGTCAAGCAGGGTGAGATTCTTGCGTTGCTGGGCGAAAACGGCTCGGGTAAGACCACGCTGATGAATATGCTTTCGGGTATTTACAAGCCCGATCGCGGCAGTATTTACGTCGATGGCAACGAGGTTTCCATTGATTCTCCCGAAGACAGTAAAAAATACGGTATCGGCATGGTTCACCAGCACTTTAAGCTTGTGGAGGTCTTTTCTGCCGCCGATAATATTTGGATGGGTCAGGATAAAACCGGCGCGGTCTTGAAAAAAGACCGTTATAAGTACGTTGAGGATATCTCCCGTAAGTTCGGCTTTGATATCGACCCCAGAAAAAAGGTCTACAATATGGCGGTTTCCGAAAAGCAAACGCTTGAGATCATCAAGGTGCTTTCCTACGGCGCGAAGACGATAATTCTTGACGAGCCGACTGCGGTGCTTACCGTGCAGGAGATCGAAAAGCTTTTCGGTGTGCTTCGCCGTATGAAGGAAGAGGGCCACGCGATAATAATCATCACTCACAAATTGAACGAGGTTATGGAAATTTCCGACCGCGTTGCAATTCTGCGCAAGGGTGAATATATAACGACCGTTAATACGTCCGAAACCAACGAGCAGGAATTGACCGAATGGATGGTCGGCAGAAAGATCAATCTTAATATCGACAGACCTGTTGTTGAAAAGACCCGTCCGTTGCTTGAGGTGCGCGACCTCGTTATACGCAACGACGAAGGAAGCATTGCGATCGATAACGTCAACTTTTATATTCGCGGCGGCGAAATTTTGGGTGTTGCGGGTATTGCGGGTTGCGGTCAGAAGGAGCTTTGCGAAGCGATCGCGGGCTTGCGTCCTATTGAAAAGGGACAGATGATACATAAGGGCGACAATATCGTCGGACTTTCTCCGAAAGCGATTTTGGAAAAGGGCATTTCAATGTCATTTATTCCCGAGGATCGTTTGGGTATGGGACTTGCGCCCTCGATGTCGATAACCGAAAATATGCTTCTTAAAAATTATCGCGACGGCAAGGGTCCGCTTGTTGACCGCAAGCGCGGCAGAGCAGATGCCGAGCAGGTCATTAAGGAGCTTGAGGTAGTCACTCCCTCGACCGAAACGCCGGTGCGCCGTCTTTCGGGCGGTAACGTGCAAAAGGTGTTGCTCGGACGCGAGATCAAGGCAGGCCCTAACGTAATCGTTACGGCATATCCCGTGCGCGGCTTGGACATCAACTCCTCTTATGCTATATACAACATTCTAAACAAGCAAAAGCTCGACGGCGTGGGTGTTTTGTTCGTAGGCGAGGATCTTGACGTTATGATGGCGCTTTGCGACAAGATAATGGTGCTTTGCCACGGTAAGGTTATGGGTGTGGTTCATGCCCATAAGACCTCGAAGGAGGAGCTTGGACTTATGATGACGGGCGTTTTGGACCTCAGCGAAAAATATGAGGACAAGCCTGCAGGCATCGCAAAGGATACAATGTTTGAGTCTAAAAACGGGGAGGATGCGTAATTATGGGATTTCATATCGTAAAACGCGACAACTGCCCGCTTTGGCAGCGTTGCTGTTATTATGTCGTTGCCGTTTTTGCCGCTTTGACAGCAGGCGCGATCATCCTTGCCGCTATCGGTGTTGACCCCTTTGAATATTATTCGCAAATGTTTACAATGGGCACTGTAGGCAATCGAATCGCTTACAAGACCTTTATGAACTATCTTAAGGAATTCGTTCCTCTTGTTCTTACATCCGTTGCGCTTTCGCTGGCATTTAAAATGCGTTTTTGGAACATCGGCGGTGAAGGACAGTTTATAATGGGCTCTATCGCCGCGGCTTTCGTTGCGTTCAAGCTCGGAAATTCGCTTCCTATGGCGGTAACGCTTATCGTTATGTGCCTCGCGGCAATGCTCGTGGCAGGTCTTTACGGCCTTGTTGCAGGTGCTCTTAAGGTTAAATTCGGCACTAACGAAACTCTAATGACCCTTATGCTCAACTACGTTGCGCTATACATTTTGTATTTTATCGGCGAAACAAAGGCGGATTGGAACTTTTTCCTTCAGGCCGATTCGGCGCGCCCCGTGTTTGAAAGCTTTGCCGAAACAGCTCAATTCCCGTCGTTCTCGTTGGGAGGCAAGTTTGAGCTTAATATAACCGTAATACTCACCGTTCTTATCGGCGGCTTGGTATTCTTCTACTTAAAATATACCAAGCAGGGCTATGAGATCGGCGTTGTGGGTGACAGCGCAAGCACTGCAAAATATGCAGGCATGAAGGTCAACAAGATCGTGCTTCGTACCGTTTTCCTTTCTGCCGCGCTTATCGGTCTTGCGGCAGCGTTTAAGGTGGGCACGGCAAGCGTGCTTTCAACGGCAATTACCGACGACGTGGGTTGGACGGGTATTATCGTTGCTTGGCTTGCCAAATTAAGCACCCCGATGATCTTTGTCGTTTCGGCACTTATCTGCGTTCTTCAGCACGGCTCGTCGGTTGCGGCGGTTTCCTTTTCACAGGTCGATTCGAGCTTTGCAAATATGCTTCAGGGCTTAATTCTGTTTTTGGTTCTCGTTGCGGATTTCTTCATTCGCTTCCGCATCGTTCGCGCAAAGAAAGGGGGTAAGGATAATGGATAGGATCGGCGTAATCACCTCGTTTATCCACAATATCATCCTTTTGAACATTCCCCTGCTTTTCGGCACCGTCGGCGAGATCGTTGTTGAAAAATCGGGAAGCCTTAACCTCGGCGTTGAGGGTACGATGGCTGTCGGCGCAATATTCGGCTATATCTGCGGTTGCTTCACCAACAGCATGACTGTCGGTATCCTTACTGCATTTGTTGCAGGCGCGGTGTTCGGCTTGCTTTTTGCGGCACTTACCGTTTCGCTTCAGGCAAATCAGAACATTACCGGTCTTACTATCACGACCTTCGGCTTGGGTATTTATTTCTTTGTAGGCAACGGCTTGAGAGCAAGCGGAAGCTGGCCTACCATTTCGGAAAGCCTTAAAGAGGGCTTTTCGGACATAAGCATTCCCTTGCTTTCCGATATTCCGATTATCGGCAAGGGCTTGTTCAGCCATAATATTTTGGTTTATTTGGGCATCGCCATCGCAATATTTATGTGGTGGTACTTAAAGCACACCAAGTTCGGTCTCCGTTTGCGCGCTATCGGTGAAAATCCTGCGGCGGCAGACTCTGTCGGCATTAACGTAAAGAGAAGCAAATACCTCCACATCTGTCTCGGATGCGGAATTATGGGTATCGGCGGATATTATATGGGACTTAATATGTCCGGCTCGTTCAACTCAAGCTGTTGGATAAACGGCTACGGCTGGATAGCGGTCGCGTTGGTTATTTTCGCGAACTGGAACCCCTCGGTTGCGGTAATCGGCACGTTTGTATTCGGCTTCTTCAACACGCTTCGCGTTTCGGGCAGCAGCCTTGCAATGGCATTCCCTGATTTTCTGGGTTGGCTTGCAGACGTTCCCACACAGCTTTATCAAGCTCTTCCCTTTATCATCACCGCGATCGTGCTCGTTGTCACTTCCATAAGGAACAAACGCGGCAGAAGCGGACTTCCGGCGGCTTTAGGTCTTAACTATTTCCGCGAAGAACGTTAAATTAAACAAAAAACTCGGCACAGCCTTGTTAGGCGTGCCGAGTAATTTTTTTGTCTTAAAGTCCGAGTATATAGTCAAACAGCATTAATACCGCCTTTTCGCTCGCCGTTTCACCGGCTGTACTTGCGAAATCGTCGCGGAATTCACGTATCTGCTTTTTGAAATCCTCAAACGAAAGAGCATCGGGTTCGATCGCTTTTACCTTGTTTGCTATCGCGGCAATATCGTTTGCGATTTTTTCGTCTTCGGTAACGAAGATAATGTTATCCAAACGGCTGTCGACCATTTCCTTGCAAGCAGGGACAAGAACGCTGTCCTCCGAATCGGTCGGTATCGCTTCCTTTGAAAACGCCTTGCGGAAAAGCGAATCGTATCCGCAGATAGAGATATAGCGCAGTGTGAACACCGAAACGCCCTCAACCGCGACGTCGTAATTCATAAACAACTGCTGCTTCATCGATTCGTGCGTTGCCCTTACGTACGCGCCTACACCGATGACCATATCCGTATGCTCGGAGATGGGGAGATTCTTTTGCACGTAATCGAGCTGATATTCGGTAGTTTCGCCGTAGATCATCGGATATATCGCATCGGCATATCCGTTTTCAGCCCATTTTTCAACGTCCTGACAGGTATATATCTGCCTGTCGCGGTAATCGGCAAAGCAGGTGAAGCTTACGTTGAGCTCGGGGTTGACCGATTTTGCGGTTTGATAGAACCGCTTTTGATAATCCGAAATAATGTCACGCTTCCAGGCGCACCATTTTTCCCAAAGCGGATCGGAAATTTTAAGCGTTGCGGGGTTTTTGCCGTATTTTTTAATAAATCCTGCCGTAGAGGATTCGTTGAACCCGAAATCCTCGTAATTATGCTCTTGGTAAAACCAAGGCAAGGGATAACGCATATAATCGGCTTGAATACCGTAAATGTCGTATTTTTCGCATATCTCGGTAAGAACCGCAAGATTAAACGCCTGCACGTCGGGGTCTGCGGGGTCGAGCGTGATATATCCGTCGGGGCCGATATGTCTTCCCTTATTGGTGATAAGGTATTTGTCTTTATATATCGACATATAGTGATTTTTGGGATAAGCCACACCGTCAAGTCCGCTTGAGAATGCGTTTACCATTACGATAAGGCGAATGCCTTGCTCGTTACATGCCTTGCTGAAGGCTTCAAGAAGATCGACGTCGCCAAGCTGAGGGAGCTTAACGATGCCCTCAATGTCGCTGTCATAGACGGCGAACGACGCGGCAAGATTGTCGATGATAAGCGTGTTAAGACCGACCGATTTTGCATAAGCAACGGTGTGGTCGACGTCCTCCTGAGTCTTATAATGAAGCATTATGCTCTTACCTGAATCGTATTCGCCCAGCGTCACCCAAGCCGTTCTTTCTTGAACGGTGATCTGGGGGATGAGCAGAGCCTCTGCTTCCTTGGTGAGTGCTCGAAGCTTCTCGATCGTCGATGCAAGCAGTTCTCCTTCGCTTTTGCTGTCCTCGACCGCTTTTATTGCCGCATCCATTTCGGTCAGTTTTTCGGATACTGCCTTGAAATCGATGAACGCGACCGCTTTATAAAGCTCGTCGTATTGCGCTTTAAGAGCCTTTGCGGTGCCTTTCAACTCGTCAAGGATAACCTCGGGAGTGTAGACGATGCACATCGCCTTCGACCGTTTTTGAAAGACGTATGCTCCGATACGGGCGTTGTTAACAAGCATCGGCGCGCTGCTGCCCGTGGCAGAGATAACGAAGCCGCCTTCGGGTATCTTATTTATGCCCGAGCCGTTGGGATAGATCTCGACGATCCTGTTATTCTTGTCAACGGCAATTTCGGTAACGTTGTTGCCGACCGGTGTCGTCTTTTGCTTTTCACGTGTGAAAATGACGATTGCGTTTTCGGGTCGCGTTCGGTTTTCACCCGAATAGCCGAAACTCTTTGCGTTATACAGCTTTTCACCCAAAAAGATCTCGGCATCGTCACCGATTTTAAGACCGTTTGTCTTGCGCTCGGAGGAAGAGCCCTGGCCGACTGCCAAAACACAGCCACCCTCGGGAATACGTGTATCTCCGATATTATCGCCCGAACGGTTGATATCAACTATCTTGCCGTCCTTTATCGCAATTTCTGTGCACCAGACGTTGCTTTTGGTCGATGCGGAATACCAGCGCGAATCGTAAAGCCAACCGGTATCCTCATCGGCGCGAATCTCGTTTTCGTGACCGATCTCGATGACCTTATCACCGAACCGTACGTATTTTTGCGGTGTGACGTCGATGTTGCAGGCATCGGTTTTAACCGCGTTGCCGACCGAAACGTCAGCCTCGCTCATATAAAACCGAAGCACGAAGCCGTCACTCGGAATGATCGCGTTCTTTCCGTTGGGATAAACGGCAATCACTGAATTATCGATAACGACTGCGTCGAAAAAATCATTTTCGCTTTTGGGCGTTGCATTGCTTTCGTAATCGGGGGTAAAGGCATAAACTCCTTTGGAGTGCAAGCCTTGGTTAATGCCGACAAGCTCGAAATCCTTTTCACCGACGGTAACCGTCAGCTTTTTCTGCTGTTCTGCCGAGGTTTCGCTTTCGTGAGACGAATCGTCTGATTCGGTAGCCGTTTCGTTCGAGCAGGAAACCGTAAAGGGAAGCAACAGCGAAAATGAACAAAGTAGTGCAACAGCACGAAGAAAACGAACAAGCTTCATTTTCAAAGCCCTCGCTTAATCAACAAAAATTATGGGTTGTGTGCGTTCAACGGGGGTGGGAAGCTCGCAATCGCGGTAACCGAGAATGCAGTTTCCGATGCCGATATATTCATCGGGGATGCCGAAGGAGCGTGCAAGCTCTCTGCCTTCAACAGATTCAAAAACCTCTCTTGCGCGGTGTATCCAGCAGGAATCTATTCCCAACGAAAATGCCGCGTTCATAAGGTTTGCCATCGCGCACGAGCCGTCTTCGACCGTTGTTGTGCGTGTTCTGTCGGCAAAAACAACGATGACTGCGGGAGCGCCGTAAAAGGGGTCGTTTTCGCTGCCCATAACGGCGGCGTTCATTTTCGACATACGGCTTATAAGCTCCTTTTGCGTAACGACAAGGAAAAGCGTGTCGCGCGTGTTTCTGCCGGTGGGGGCGTAAACCCCCGCCTTTAGAATAAGATCCAAATCTTCCTTGCTTATAGGTCTGTCGCTGTATTTGCGAATGCTTCTGCGCTCGGTAAGAGTTTTGATCGTTTCGTTCATTAATTTATGCCTCCAACGCTTCCATAAGTGTTGATGCAAAATTACGGTAATCGTCTGCGGAAATGCTCATGATCTTATCTCTTTCCCAAACGCCGTAAAGCTTCTTAAGATCTCTTTCGATAAGCACAGCGCCGTATGCCTTATCGAGAGCTTCGTTAAGTCCGCGTTTTTCGGCTTCCTTAATAAGCACGAAGTATTTTATGCCGCGGTACATAGTCTTCCAACGGAGCGAAAGGAGCGGCTCGCCGTTCTTTGCGGGGTAAACGTAACCGAGGTCGCCGACGGGGAAGGGGCCGTAGCGGAGGTCGACGTTGGGCTCGTCTGTCCAGCAGGTGTAGCTCCAACGCAAAAAACCGTCCATTTTCGCAAGAGCCGCAAGAATACCGATGTAATATCCGTCGGTAAGCTCGCTTCTGATAAAGCTGTTGGGAACCTCGGGACAGCAGCAAACGTAGTAAAGGAAGCGCTTGTCGGGCATTTCCTTGCGGAAGTTCATAAGCGCATCGTATTCGCTGAACATTGCAGAAATATAAGGTGCGAAATCATAAATATCGTTACCGAACTCGTTAACGAATTCCGCGTGGTTGATTGCGGTTTTGTATTTGAAGGTAGGTGCGACCGCTTTGATATGCTCAAGACTTGCGCGGTAGGCAACAACGTCTGCGGGCTCGTCAGCCGCAATTCTTACAATATCGTTCTGCTTGGTTTCGTTGAAGTAGTTTTCAAGCATCTTGATGTATTCGTCCAATTCCTTTGCGGTGCGTAGATAGTCGTAAACACCGTTTGCTTCGTCGAATACGCGAACGTGGATTCCGTCGGGATAATCGGGCGCGGTACGTCCGCCGTAAACCTTTGCATCCCAAACGTTTACAAGACCGTAAACCGAAATGCATTCGTCAATACCGTATTTAGCGCAAAGGTCGATATATCTTTGCATTATCGAGTAATCGCATACCAAGTTTCCGTCAGCCTTGCGGACAACGGGAATCATCGAATATTCAAAAAGATTTGCCTTGAAGCGCTTTTCTGCCTGACAGCCCTGACCGTTCCAAGCCATTTCGGAAACCATAATAGTAACGCATTTTACGCCCAATTCGCCAAGCGACTTGGTGTATTTTTCCAAAACCTCAAAATGCTCGTCGCTCCAAAGCGCAACGTTATACTGACGTGCGATGTTGGAGGGATGCTGCCAAAGGTCAAGGTGGAAGCCGTTATCCTTATTTTCGGGGAAAACAAAGTTGTATACGGTAAGCTCAACGTTGATTTCGCCAACAAATTCCTCCTTCGAGAAGCCGTAGTTTTCGAAAATCTTAATCTTGCCGTTATATGTACCTTTTTCTGCAGTTGCAGGAACCTTAACCTCGCAGTAAACCGCAAGCACTTCGTCGTCATCCACTTCGACAACGTTATCGTGAAGCAAAACGTCACCGCGGCGGTATGCATCGTCGCAAAGCACTGTGCCGACGTGATAAAGCGAGGCTTCAAAGGGGAATTCCGCCGAAAGACGGATATTCTTACGCTTTGCGTGCTGCGAGAACCAAGGCTGATTGGAAACGTTAAGGGCATAACGGTCGTCTGCAGTGATAACCGCATTAAATGCCGCGGTATCGTTTTTGCCTGCAACAAGCTTTATCTCCTTGGGTAATTCACCAACCGACTCGGTTGTGGTCTGTCCCCAAACGACTTTGTAATTTTCGGGTGCTGCTCCGTAAAGAATTTTCATAATGATCTCCTTTTGTTTATGCGTTTTTAAGATAGGGGTTATATCTTCGCTCGTTGTCAAGCGTTGTGGGTGAATCGTGACCGGGATAAATATCGTAATCGCCCGGCAAATCGCGCAATGCGCGTAACGAGCGCATCATAAGCGCTTCGTTTCCGCCGAGATCGGTTCTTCCGATGCTTTGCTTAAAAAGCGTGTCGCCCGTAAACATCATACCGTCGAAAACATAGCAAACACTGCCCGGTGTGTGTCCGGGTGTGGGGATGACGTAAAAATCAAAGCCCGCTATCGAATATTCACCCTCTTTGGAAAAGGTATATTCCGCAGGTTCAAAGGGTCGCGGATCGTAAGGCAGTATTGCCGAAAACATATCGCGTTCGGTAAGCATATGCGCATCCGCTTCGTGAATGGCAACGGGAATGTTGATTCCGCGAAGGTCACCGACGGCAAGTATATGGTCAAAATGTCCGTGGGTGAGCAGTATAAGACGGCAAACCGCGTCGGCGCGGTGAAGCGCATCCTGAATGACAGTCAAATCTTCACCCGGATCGATAACTATCGCATCGCGAGTGTCGGGATTTTTAAGAATATAACAGTTTGTATGAAGCATACCGACTTCAACTCTTTTTACCGTCATTTCCTTCATAACAAAGCATCCTTTCCGTAAAATAGTTATTCATATAAATTATACACGCTTTTATATCAAAAGTAAATAGCAAATTAACACGTCAAAACGGATTTTGTAAAAAACCTTGACAAACCCAAAAGAATATGCTAATATTCAAGCAATAAATGCTTAGACGAGGACACGGGATAAAACCGTTTCGGCTTTCAGAGAGTTGCCGTTTGGTGCGAGGCAATAACCGACATTTTATCTTATCACCTCCGAGCTGCATACCTGAAATATCAGTAGGGTGTGACGGAGTTTCCGCCGTAAAAAAGGGAATAGCGTCAAGTGCGCCGCAAATGAGTGGTATAATGCAGTTGTTTTTAACAGCTTCATCTCGTTGCAGAGGTGAAGCTTTTTGTTTTTTACACACTTCTTAGCGACGTAAAAAATCAAAAAAGAAGAGGTAATCAAAAAATGGAACAGCAATCAAAAGCAATCGCCGCAAGACTTAAATGGGCGAGAGAAAATCTCGATATGCCCGTTAAAGCATTGGCAGAGGCGTGCGGCATCGGTGAAAACGAATATATGCGCTTGGAAAAGGGCGAGGAAGATTTTTCCTTCTCCTTCCTTTTCAAGTGTGCAAAGCTTTTGGGTATGGATATTTCCGAGCTCGTTTCGGGCTCCGATCCTAAGCTCGATTTTTATAATCTCACCCGTGCAGGCGGCGGTATGCCCATCAAGCGCGAAAAGGGTTTTGACTATCGCCACGTTGCGCCGCTTTTAAAAAACCGTATGAGTGAGCCCTTTATCGTTACGGCAAAGTATGACGAGGAGCTTCAAAACAAGCCTATCACTCTTGCGACACACAAGGGTCAGGAATTCAACCTCATCCTTACGGGCAATCTTAAGGTTCAGTTGGGCGAACATACCTATGTTATGAACCCCGGCGATACCGTTTATTACGATTCGGCGCATCCCCACGGAATGATCGCGGTCGGCGGACAGGATTGCACCTTCCTTGCGGTAGTATTCAAGGAGGACGGCGAAAAAGAGGAACAACCGCCCGAAACACACGAAAGAAAGGCGACCTCTTACAATTACGACAACTGCATTTATAAGCAATTCGTCGAAGAGACCTTCGACGAGGACGGCAAGCTTGTCGACATCAAGCTTCACTGCAACGATAACTTCAATTTTGCCTACGACGTCGTTGACGCGCTCGCGGCAAAGGTTCCCGATAAAAAATGTATCCAATGGGTCGGCAACGACGGAACCGAAAAGGAATTTACCTTCTCCGACATCTCGCGTCTTTCCTCCAAGGCGGCGAATTATTTTGCAATGCAGGGAATTAAGAAGGGCGACCGAGTGATGCTCGTTCTTAAACGTCATTGGCAATTCTGGGTATGTATGATCGCCTTGCACAAGCTCGGCGCGGTTGCGGTTCCCGCAACGAATCAGCTTGTCGAGCACGATTTTGAATACCGCTTCAATGCGGGCGAGATCAGCGCGATCGTTTGTACCGCAGACGGTAACACCGCGATCGAAGCGGAACGCGCTTTCCTCAAATGTCCCACTATGAAGACGAAAATTATGGTCAACGGTACCCGTGACGGCTGGCAGGAATTCGACACCAACTTTATGCGTTGCTCGTCGAGCTTCCCGCGTGTTGAAAACAGCAAGGACGACCCTTCGGTAATGTTCTTCTCGTCGGGTACGACCGGATATCCCAAACTTGCTATGCACAGCTTTACTTATCCGCTCGGACATATCGTTACCGCAAGACATTGGCATCACGTCGATCCCGACGGCTTGCATTTCACCATTTCCGATACCGGCTGGGGCAAGGCGCTTTGGGGCAAGCTTTACGGTCAATGGCTTTGCGAGGCGGCAATTTTCGTTTACGATTTCGACCGGTTTGATGCATCGAAATTGCTTCCCATGTTCGCAAAATATAACATTACCACCTTCTGCGCACCTCCCACGATGTATCGCTTCTTCATCCGTGAGGACCTTAATAAATACGATCTTTCTTCGCTTAAATACGCGACGATTGCAGGCGAAGCTTTAAACCCCGAGGTGTTCAAGCTCTTCTATAACGCAACAGGTATTAAGCTTATGGAAGCGTTCGGTCAGACCGAAACGACTCTTACCGTCGGTAACCTTATCGGCTGTGAGCCGAAGCCCGGCTCGATGGGTAAGCCCAGTCCGGCTTACGATATTGACATAGTGCGCGAGGACGGCACACCTGCCGCTGTCGGTGAAGAGGGCGAAATCGTTATTCGCTTGGACAAGGGCAGACCGTTTGGCTTGTTCCTCGGTTATTACAAAAACCAAGAAGCGACCGACAACGTGCTTTGCGACGGCGTTTACCACACGGGCGACACCGCATGGCGCGACGAGGACGGCAATTTCTGGTACGTCGGACGTGTTGATGACGTTATCAAATCGAGCGGCTACCGCATCGGCCCGTTCGAAATCGAAAGCGTTATTATGGAGCTTCCTTATGTGCTTGAATGTGCAATTACCGGTGTGCCCGATGAAACGAGAGGGCAGATCGTTAAGGCGACCGTCGTTCTTACAAAGGACAAACAGCCGAGTGACGAATTGGTAAAGGAAATCCAAAATTACGTAAAAACTCACACCGCACCCTATAAATATCCCCGTAAGGTCGAATTCGTCGAAAGTCTTCCCAAAACCATTTCCGGTAAGATAAGAAGAAAGGTCTTGCGCGATAACGACAACTCGAATAATTAATAAAAAATTCATTGACTTTAACCGATAATATGATAAGATAATATTAGGCATAAAGTTAATATCAAGGCGCAGGATACCCCCTGCGCCTTGGTGCACCTTTAAAGTAGGACAAAATTATGGAAAAAATCCCACTTATCGTCGTGGTCGGACCTACGGCAGGCGGAAAAAGTGCATACGCGATCCAAAAAGCCATCGAGCTCCGAGGCGAAATAATAAGCGGCGATTCCATGCAGATATACCGTGAAATGGATATCGGCACCGCAAAGCCGACCAAGGAGGAAATGGAGGATATCCCTCACCACCTCATCGATATTTGCAATATTGACGAGCCCTTTTCGGCGGCAAGATTCGTCACGCTGGCGAAAGCAGCGATAAACGACGTCGTTTCACGGGGCAAATACCCGATAATTGCAGGCGGTACGGGGCTTTATATCGATACGCTCATTTCGGGCACCGAGCTTGTTGCTACCGAGGATGACCCGATACTGCGTGAAAAGCTTTTTGCCGAGGCGAACGAAAACGGAGCAGAAGCGCTGCACGCGAAATTGGCGCAGATCGATCCCGAATCGGCAAATGCAATACATCCCAATAACATAAAGCGCGTCGTTCGTGCTTTGGAAATGTATTACAACACGGGAATAACGAAAACCGAGCTTGACCGAAGGAGCAGGCTGCGCGAAAGCGAATATGAGGCACACACCGTTTATATCATCCCGCGTGAACGCGAAACGATCTACAACCGTATCGATGCGCGCGTTGACGTTATGTTTGAAATGGGCTTGGAAAAAGAGGTCGAAGCGCTTGTTGCCAAGGGGCTTCGGGAAACGCCTACGGCATCGCAGGCGATCGGATACAAGGAATTTTATCCTTATTTCGACGGATTGTGCGATATTAATTCGGTTAAAGAGGCGATCTGCCTTAACACAAGGCATTACGCAAAGCGCCAATTGACCTGGTTTAACCGCAAGCCGGCAAACGAGATAATTTACATTTAAGCAAAGGAGAAAAAACGTTGAGCGAGCAAAACAGAAATCTGCCCGAAACAAGAAAAGAAGCTGCGGTAACGACGCGTCGCATAAAACAGCAGGAATCCAAAAGCGACAGATTTGTCAGACTTGCAAAGCGCTTTTTCGCACAGTTCGGCACGGCAATATTGGCTGTGGCGATAGTTGCCTATGTTTTTCTTCAGCTTATGCTTAACGTAAGCGTGAATCTCGATCGGGAAACCGCTACCTACGTTAATATAACCGACCGTTCGGAGCTATCGGCATTTCTCTTCCGAGATGAATTTATCATTCCTCAGGGCGCCGAGGGCACGGATTGCTTTCTTGCCGAGGACGGCGAAAAGGTGCGTGCGGGGCAGGATATCGTTATAACCTATTCCGACGAAGAGGATGTCAGGATACAAAAACGCATAAGCGAGATCGATAAAAGGATCGATATTCTCGAAAGGTCAAGCCTTACAACGGGCGCGTCGACTACCGATATTACGCTTATCGACACGAAGATAAACGAGCTTATACTTTCAATATCGCGTCAGGTCGATGAAAACGATTTTGATAAGGTGCTGCGCGAAAAGGAAGAGCTTCTTATCCTTATGAACCGCCGTCAGGCACTTACCCATTCCGATGATTACAAAGCCGAGCTGACCGCGCTGAAAAACGAAAGATCATCGCTTGAACAACAGCTAAGCGGGGCAAACTATACCGTACAGTCTCCTCAGAGCGGGTATTTTTATTCTGCTGTTGACGGATATGAAAATTCATTCACGCTTGACGTGCTTGAAAATATTACCGGCGAAGGCTTTGAAAGGCTTTCGGATTCTACGCCCGATCAGGCTCTTATTTCGAATTCCTCGGGAAAAATAGTTATGTCGTCGACCTGGTATATAGCAGTGTCGGTCAACAAAAGGACTGCCGAAACCTTCCGAGAAAAAAGCAATTACCCCATAACCTTTCAGTATTCGAACAACACCGTTTTGAATATGACGCTTGAACGCAGAATAACCCGTACCGATAAGGACAGCACGGTGCTCGTTTTCAGCACTAAGATTATGCCCGAGGGCTTTGATTATTCGCGTTGTCAAACCGTTGAGCTTCCCACGACCTCGCACGAGGGCATTCGTGTCAGCAATAACGCTATCCGTATGCAGGACGGTCAGATAGGCGTCTACGTTGTCGTCGGCTCGAAGGTAGTTTTCAAAAAAACCACCGTTATATACAATTACGGCAGCTATGCTGTTTGTGAAATACCCAAAAACCCCGCATATCCCAACCGACGGGATATTGCCTATTCCTCGAAGACCGAGCTTTCGCTGCACGATTCTGTAATAATCGGCGGTGACGATCTTTACGACGGAAAACGCTTGAAATAATTGGTACAAAGAAAATGAACGATAAAAATCAGGTTGCCGAAAGCATTGCGCGGATAAAGGAAGAAATAGGCGGCAGAGCAAGAATTCTTGCCGCAACCAAAACCGTTCCGCCCGAAATGATAAATTTTGCCATAGAGCAGGGAATCGACGTTATCGGCGAGAATCGGGTTAACGAGCTTTTGGAAAAATACGACTTAATAAACCGCAATAAGACCGAAATCCATTTGATCGGTGCATTGCAGACGAACAAGGTCAAATATATTATCGATAAGGTCGATATGATCCATTCGGTCGACCGTATTTCGCTTGCCGACGAGATAGAGCGTCAAGCGGCAAAGCGCGGAATCGTTATGCCCGTGCTTGCCGAGGTCAACATCGGTAACGAAGCGACAAAATCGGGCATAGAACCGAGCAGGGTCGGCGAATTTTGCAGGTATTTGAACAGCTTGCCGCACATAAAGCTTCGCGGCTTGATGGCTATTCCGCCTAAATGCGAGCAAAAAGGCGGAAATAACGAATATTTTTGCAAAATGAGGAAAATATTTGTTGACATATCGTATCAAAATGTAGATAATAGTATTATGGACGTATTGTCACTTGGTATGAGTGACGATTATCTTGACGCTGTCGAATGCGGCTCGACGATGGTAAGGATCGGAAGCGGTATTTTCGGCAAGAGAATCTATAAGTAATAATTAAAAATAAACATATTTTCAGGAGGCAAATCATGGGACTTATGAATCGCTTGGGCGATCTCTTCAAGAGTGAAGAGGAATTTGACGAAAACGAAGAATTTGAAGAATACGAAGAGGAAGAACAGGTAGCGGCACCCGCGCCCGTACAAGCTCCTAAAGCAGCTCCCGCAACCAGATCCACCGGCGGTATCTCCTCCGGCGCGGCTTTGGAAATGAAGGTCGTTAAGCCCGAAAGATTTGACGAGGTCAAGGCTATCGGCGAGCATCTTCTTGCAAGACGTACCGTTGTTCTCAACCTTGAAGAAACCAACAAGGAAACCACCAAGAGAATTATCGACTTCCTTTGCGGCGTTGTTTTTGCAATTGACGGTCAGGTAAAGAAGGTTGCAAACGCTACTTACGTTGTTACTCCCAAAAACGTTGACGTTTCGGGCGAACAGAACGAAGCTAATGCGGCACCCGAAGAAGCAAAACAACCCAGAGAACTTTTCCGTTAAGGTAGATATTTTTGGACGCATTATTTTATATCGTTTCACGGTCGGTCTATCTTTTTTTGAGCATGTTTATGCTGCTTCTTCTCGCAAGAGTGCTTTTGGGCTTCTTTGCGGATGAGGAATCAAAAGCGTTCAGCTTTTGCTACGCGATAACCGAACCCGTTGTTTCGCCGGTGCGCGGACTGCTTTCGCACGTTCCCGTGTTGGCGGATTCGCCTATCGACTTTTCGTTCATGGCGACTTGTCTTTTAATCACAATAGTTCAATCCGCACTACCGCTGTAACGGCTTTTAAAAAGCCCGAATGCGTAGTGCTTTTGGGCGTTATATGCATAGTAAAGTATGCTGTGCGAACAAAAACGCTATATATAACCGAAAGGAGTGCTCTGCGATGTTAGCACCGCACGAATTGAAAAACAAACAGTTTCAAAAAACCTTTAAGGGCTATAATCCCCAAGAGGTAGACGAATATCTTGAATTCGTACTTGAGAAATATACCGAAGCATACCGCGAAAATAACGAGCTTGAACGTAAGCTCCGCATCGTTGTTACAAATCTTGACGAGATCAAGGACGAGGAAGAATCGATCAGAAGCACGCTTATTTCCGCACAGAAAATGGCGGAAAAGATCATTGCCGATGCGAACGACCGTGCCGATATAATCACCGGCGCGATAAAGGACCGTTGCGACGGTGTTATTGCGGAATTCCGTCAACAGCTTCAAGCCGAAAAGGAAAAGGCTTGGATCATGCGTACACGCATCATCGACTTTAAAAAGCAGCTTTACGAGCTTTACGGCGCGCACATTGCCGACCTTAAGGACCTTTCGGTCAACGAGATCGAGGATATCGTTCTTCCTAACGACGACGTTTTGGTTGCGGGAATCTTCAACGACGTTAAAACGAGGATCGAAGAAGAAACCGAACGCAGAAAGAACGTTCGCGAATTAAAGAACGAGGAACCGCATTTTGCCGACGTAGCCGAAGAAGCGCCCGAGGAAAAGACCGAAGCGGTTGAAGCAAAAACCGAAGACCGCCCCGAGCTTTCTGCGGAAGCGAAAACGGCTGAAGACGAATATCTTAAATATATGATGGGAGAAAGCAAGCCCGAATAACAGCGGCGAAATGCTTTTGATTACGAAATGAAAGACTACAAGGATACACTTAATCTGCCTGTCACCGATTTTCCGATGAGAGGCAACCTTCCCACGAAGGAGCCCGAAACACTTAACCGCTGGAACGAAGAAGACCTTTACAAAAAGCTTCTTAAGAAGAACGAGGGTAAAAAGCCCTTTATTCTTCACGACGGACCTCCTTTTTCCAACGGTTACATCCATATGGGTCACGCTCTTAACAAGGTGCTTAAGGACTTTATCGTCAAGTCCAAGGCGATGAGCGGACATTATACCCCCTACGTTCCCGGCTGGGACAACCACGGTCTTCCTATTGAAAGAGCTATCGAAAAGACCAAAAAAGACCTTAATAAGGATATGACCGTTCCCGAATTCAGAAAAGCGTGCGAGGACTTTGCGGAGGACTTTATCCAAAAGCAAATGTCGGGATTTAGACGTCTCGGCGTTGTCGGCGATTGGGATGCGCCCTACCGCACAATGGATAAGCACTTTGAAGCGCAAGAGGTCAAGATCTTCGGCGCAATGTTCGATAAGGGCTTTATCTACAAGGGCTTAAAGCCGGTAACCTGGTGCCCCTTCTGTGCTACTGCGGTTGCTGAAGCGGACATCGAATATCACGACGATCCCTGTACCTCGGTATACGTTAAATTCAAGATCAAGGACGATAACGGCAAATTGGCAGGCTTCGACCTTGAAAACACCTATTTCGTTATCTGGACAACAACAATTTGGACTCTTCCCGGTAATATGGCAATCTGCTTGCACCCGCGTGAAAGCTATGCGCTTGTAAAGGCAGAAAACGGCGAAACCTATATTATGGCGGAAGCTCTCGCAGAAAAAACGATGAAGGTCGGCGGATTTGAAAATTACGAAATTCTTGCAACCTTCCCTGGCGAATTTTTTGAAAATATGTTGGCGTCGCACCCCTTCTTGGACAAGACCTCGCGCCTTGTTTATGCCGAATACGTTACTATGGACAGCGGTACCGGCTGCGTTCATACCGCACCCGGCTTCGGTGCAGACGACTATCAAACCTGTATGAGATACGGTATGGACCTTGTCGTGCCCGTTGACGATTACGGCAAGCACACCGATTACGCAGGTAAATATGCAGGTCTTAAGACCGAGGAATCCAATCCTATCATTCTTGAGGATATGAGAGAATCGGGAGCATTGTTTGCATCCGAAAACATTATGCACTCCTATCCCCACCACGACCGTTGCAAAAAGCCGGTCATTTTCCGCGCTACTCCTCAATGGTTCTGCTCGGTTGAATCCTTTAAGGATCAAGCCGTTAAGGCGATTGAAAACGTACAATGGTTCCCTGCTTGGGGCGAAGACAGAATGGTCAGCATGATTCGCGAAAGAGCCGATTGGTGTATTTCGCGTCAGCGCCGTTGGGGTCTTCCCATTCCCGTTTTCTACTGTAAGGATTGCGGCAAGCCTATCTCCACTCCCGAATCTATCGCTAAAATATCCGCGCTCTTCGATGAACATGGCTCGAACGTATGGTTTGAACGTGACGTTACAGAGCTTATCCCCGAAGGCTTTACCTGCTATCATTGCGGCGGCAAGACCTTCGAAAAGGAAACCGATACTCTCGACTGCTGGTTCGACTCGGGCTCGACTCACTTCGCTTCGCTTATGAAGGATACTCCCGACCTTTGGCCCGCAGACGTATATCTTGAAGGTGCCGACCAATACCGCGGCTGGTTCCAGTCGAGTCTTCTTACCTCCGTCGGCGCGCTTGACAAGGGCGCACCCTTCAAGCAGGTTTTGACTCACGGTTGGGTTGTTGACGGACAAGGCCGCGCAATGCACAAGAGCCTTGGCAACGGTGTTGACCCTGCCGACCTTATTAAGGATTTCGGCGCTGATATCGTTCGTCTTTGGGCGGCATCCTCCGACTATCACGCAGACGTTCGTTGCTCCAAGGAAATCTTCAAGCAGCTTTCCGAATCCTACCGTAAGCTCAGAAACACTCTCCGTATCCTTTTGGCAAACCTCGGCTCTGTCGAAACCGATTTCGATCCCAACAAGGATATGGTTGCTCCCGAAAAGCTTACCGATATCGATAAATGGGCACTTTCGCGTCTTAACAAGCTTGTTAAACGCGTTCGCGAGGCTTATGACAGCTATCAGTTCCATATCGTTTATCACGAAATTCATAACTTCTGCTCGATCGATATGTCGAAGCTTTATATCGACATTACCAAGGACAGACTTTACTGCGAAGCAAAGAACGATCCTGCACGTCGCAGCACTCAAAGTGCAATGTATATCATCGCAAGCGCTTTGACAAGATTGCTCGCCCCCATTCTTTCCTACACCGCAGAAGAAACCTGGAGCTTTATCAGCCATACCGATTCCGATGACGTTGAAAGCGTATTCTTTAACGATATGCCTTCGTTTGAAGAAAGCTACGATTTCTCGGAGATCGAAGAAAAGTATGAATCGCTCTTTACTCTGCGCGACGGCGTTATGAAGGCGCTTGAAATTGCAAGAGCCGACAAGGCTATCGGTAAATCGCTTGAAGCGAGCGTTGCTATTTATGCAAAGGCAGACAGCGAAGCAATGAAGCTCTTCCGCGAATTCGAAGCTATCCTTCCCGACATTTTCATCGTAAGCAAGGTCACCCTTTCCGATGAAAACGCTCCCGAAAATGCATATTTCGATGAAGAAACCGGCATTTCGGTTGCAGTTTCGGTTGCAGACGGTGAAAAGTGCGTTCGTTGCTGGATGCATAAGGACGATTGCACTGCCGACGAGGACGGTCAGCATCTCTGCGCACGCTGCCGTAAAGCTATATGTTAGCAGCAGTTATCGCGGTCTTGGCAATTGTTGCCGATCAGATAACGAAATATATCGTTGTTGAAAATATCGAATTTAAGGGTACGGCACCCTTTATCCCCGGATTTATGAGCTTTTATCATACACGAAACACGGGCGCCGCCTTTTCGATGTTTTCGGATCAGCGTTGGGTGTTTATGGTGTTTTCGTTCATTTCGATGGGCTTGATCATTTTTCTCCTCATCAAGGAATATAAACGCCATAAGCTTCTCAATATCGCACTTTCAATGGTGCTCGGCGGCGGTATCGGCAATATGATCGACCGCATCCGTTTTGGTTACGTTGTGGATTTCTTCAAAACCGAATTTATGGATTTTGCAGTGTTCAACGTTGCCGACTGCTTTATAACCGTCGGCGCGGTGCTGCTTGGCGTTTACGTTATCTTTTTCGAGCCGAAGGTCGAAAAACGGCTTAAGGCGGAAAAGGAAGCGTTGGCTGTCTCGGCTGCCGAGGAAGGCGTTGAAGGCGTTGAAGCCGTAACCGAAGAAAAGATAGAAATTCCGCAGGAAACCGAAAAAGCATCCTCTGAGGAAAACAGTGAAAATGAATAATTACACCGTTACTTTGCAGGATACCGAAGAAAAATGCCGTCTTGACGTTTTGGCATCGAAGGCTTTTGAAATAAGCCGCGCAAGAGCGCAGGAGCTTATTTCCGAAGGGAAAATAACCGTCAACGGCAAAAAAAGCGAAAAGAAGCTTTTGCTTTCTGTCGGTGATATATTGGAAATCGAGCTACCGCCCGAGCGTGAGCTCGAAGCGATTCCCCAAAACATTCCCATTGATATAATTTATGAGGATGAATATCTCCTCGTAGTCGATAAGCCGCGCGGTATGGTGGTGCACCCCGCCGCAGGCAACCCCGATCAAACGCTGGTAAATGCCCTGCTTTACCATTGCAAGGGCCGTCTTTCGTCGATAAACGGCGTAATACGTCCCGGTATAGTGCACCGCATCGATAAGGATACCTCGGGTTTGCTTATCGTTGCAAAGACCGATGAAGCGCATCAAGGTCTTGCCGAGCAAATCGCCGTTCATTCCTTTGAGCGAAAGTATGAAGCGATTATCGGCGGTCATTTAAAGGAAGAAAGCGGAACGGTCAACGCGCCTATCGGACGGCACAAGACCGACCGCAAAAAAATGGCGGTCACCGCATTAAATTCCAAAGAGGCGATCACGCATTACCGCGTAATTGCCGAAAGCAGGCAATATACCCATCTCGAGCTTACGCTCGAAACGGGTCGCACCCATCAAAT
>JAZRTE010000023.1:0-11217 GCA_045651785.1 Eubacteriales bacterium
CCTCCTTGTCCGAAACCTCCTTCTACAAGAAGCAGAAGAGAATTGCTCTTCGTAACTGCGGTGTTATCAATCCCGAAAACGTCGACGAGTACATAGCTTTGGACGGTTATCAGGCATTGGGTAAGGTTCTTACCGAAATGACTCCCGATTCGGTTATCGAGCTTATGCTTGAATCGGGCTTGCGCGGCAGAGGCGGCGCGGGCTTCCCGACTGCAAGAAAATGGCAATTCGCAAAGAACAGCGTTTCCGACAAGAAATACGTTGTTTGTAACGCCGACGAAGGTGACCCCGGTGCATTTATGGACCGTTCGGTTCTTGAAGGCGACCCCCACGCAGTTATCGAAGCAATGGCTATCGCAGGCTATGCTATCGGCGCAGACGAAGGCTTCGTTTACGTTCGTGCGGAATATCCTATCGCAGTTAAGCGTCTTGCTATCGCTATCAATCAGGCGCGTGAATACGGCATCCTCGGCAAGAACGTGTTCGGCACCGGCTTCAATTTTGACGTAAACATCCGTCTCGGCTCGGGCGCATTCGTTTGCGGCGAAGAAACCGCACTTCTCACCTCTATCGAAGGTCACCGCGGCGAACCCAGACCCCGTCCTCCGTTCCCCGCAGTAAAGGGCTTGTTCGGTCAACCCACCATCATCAACAACGTTGAAACTCTCGCAAACGTTGCTCAGATCATAAACAACGGCGCTGAATGGTTCAAGTCCTTCGGTACCGAAAAATCCACCGGTACCAAGGTATTCGCGCTCGGCGGTAAGATCAACCACACCGGTCTTGTTGAAATTCCGATGGGTACTCCTCTCCGCACCATTATCGAAGATATCGGCGGCGGCATCCCCAACGGCAAAAAGTTCAAGGCGGCTCAAACGGGCGGCCCCTCCGGCGGATGTATCCCCGCATCGCTTATCGACACTCCCGTTGATTACGAATCGCTTATGTCTATCGGCTCGATGATGGGCTCGGGCGGTCTTATCGTAATGGACGAGGATAACTGTATGGTCGACATCGCTAAGTTCTTCCTTGAATTTACCGTTGATGAATCCTGCGGTAAATGTACTCCCTGCCGTATCGGTACGAGAAGAATGCTCGACATCCTCACCCGTATCACCGAGGGCAAGGGCGAAGAGGGCGATATCGAAAAGCTCGAAGAGCTTGCAAATAACATCAAGGCAACCGCGCTCTGCGGCCTTGGTCAGACTGCACCTAACCCCGTACTTTCCACCATTCGCTACTTCCGCGATGAATATGAAGCACACATCCGTGAAAAGCGCTGCCCTGCAGGTCAGTGTAAGGCACTCGCAAGATACACCATCGACCGCGATCTCTGCCGTGGCTGCTCGCTCTGTGCAAGAAAGTGTCCCGTTAACGCTATCGAAGGCGTCGTAAAGAGCCCCTTCGTTATCGATCAGGACAAGTGTATCAAGTGCGGCACCTGCGTTGAAAGCTGTAAGTTCGGCGCAATTTCCAAGAAATAAGCAGGACGGATAAATGAACAAAGTTAATCTTACCATAGACGGCATTCACGTTGAAGTGCCTGCCAACTATACAATTCTCGAAGCTGCTCGCGAAGCTAATATCAATATCCCGACTCTCTGCTATCTTAAGGATATCAACGAAATCGGCGCTTGCCGTCTTTGCCTTGTAGAGATCAAGGGCGCTCGCGCGCTTCAGGCATCCTGCGTATCGCCCGTCGGCGAGGGTATGGAGGTTTGGACCAATAACGAAAAGCTCCGCAAAGCAAGAAAGCTCAACCTCGAGCTCATTCTTTCCAACCATAACCGCGAATGTACCTCTTGCGTAAGAAGCGGTAACTGTGAGCTTCAACAGCTTTGTAAGGAATACGGCGTTGACGGTTATCCCTTCGACGGCAACAAGTCTGAAGCGACCATCGATGAAATTTCTCCCTCTATCGTTCGCGATAACACCAAATGTATCTCCTGCCGTCGCTGTGTAGCGGCTTGTAACAGCGTTCAGAAGATCGGCGCAATCGGCGTTTCCAAGCGTGGCTTCAACACCACCGTCGGCTGTATCTTCGGTATGAGCCTTGCTGACAGCCCCTGCATCAACTGCGGTCAGTGTATCCTCGCTTGTCCCGTCGGCGCATTGCACGAAAAGGACAGCACCGCAGACGTTTATGCGGCTCTTAACGATCCCACCAAGCACGTTGTCGTTCAACCTGCTCCCGCAGTAAGAGCGACCCTCGGCGAAGAATTCGGTATGGAGATCGGTACCTCTGTTACCGGTAAGCTCGTTTCCGCACTTCGCAGACTCGGCTTCGATAAGGTATTCGATACCGATTTCGCGGCTGACCTCACCATTATGGAAGAAGGCACCGAGCTTTTGGGCAGACTCAAAAACGGCGGCGCACTCCCCATGATTACCTCGTGCAGCCCCGGTTGGATCAAATATTGCGAAGAATTCTATCCCGAATTTATCCCCAACCTCTCCTCCTGCAAATCTCCTCACGAAATGCTCGGTGCTGTTATCAAGAGCTACTACGCTGAAAAGGCAGGCATCGATCCCAAGGATATCTACGTTGTATCGGTAATGCCCTGTACCGCTAAAAAGTTCGAAGCGGGCAGAGAAGAGCTTTCCGTCGGCGGACTTCAGGACGTTGACGCGGTTCTCACCGTTCGTGAGCTTGCAAGAATGATCAAGAACGCAGGTATCGACTTCAAGCGTCTCCCCGATGCCGATTTCCATTCTGTCCTCGGTGGATCCACCGGTGCAGGCGTTATCTTCGGCGCAACCGGCGGCGTTATGGAAGCGGCTCTCCGTACCGTTTACGAGGTAGTAACCGGCAACACCCTTGAAAACGTTGAATTCGCGTGTGTTCGCGGTACCGACGGCATCAAGGAAGCTGAAATCGACCTTAACGGCACAAAGGTTCGCGTTGCTGTCGCTCACGGCACCGGCAATGCAAAAGAGCTTCTCGATATGGTCAAGCGCGGCGAAAAGGATTATCAGTTCATCGAAATCATGGGCTGTCCCGGCGGCTGTGTAACCGGCGGCGGTACTCCTATCGTTGACGCTACCACCCTTTCCTATATCGACCTTAAGACCGAACGTGCAAAGGCGCTTTACAGCGAGGATGCAGGCAAGGCAAAGCGTAAATCGCACGAAAACGAAGAGGTTAAGACCCTTTACAAGGAATTCCTCGGCGAACCGAATTCCCACAAGGCTCACGAGCTTCTTCACACCCACTACATTCCCAGACCTAAATACATCAAGAAATAATCGCTTTAAAAGGGGCTTCTTCCAAAAAAAGAGGCCCTTTTTTGTTTAATAAGCTATTGAATTTCTTGTGTTGTTTTTGTGTGTTTGTGTCTGAACAAAAAGAGAAATAATTATTTTTAGTGTCTATGTGTCTATGTGTCTATGTGTATACAACAACAATTAACAACACTTAAAAACAATGATTTGTTGTTTTAGTTGTTTTAGTTGTATAGTTGTATAGTTGTATAGTTGTATAGTGTGTATACATACAAACAACAACAGACACTGAAAATTGTTTTTTCTCTTTTTTTTATTTTTTTCTTTTGGTTCTTTTCTTTGTTTCTTTGTTTTCTCTTTTTTCTTTCATTTGCTGCCCCGCAAGATTATTATACGCCCGTATATGCAAAAATTCGTCCCATCTTTTTCCCATCTTTTTCTACGGTTTTTCTACGCCCGGTCTACAAAACGAAGCGGTTTGCACAAAAAACGAATATTGTTTTTGTTTAATATGTACGAGAAAAACTTTTTGAAAAAAGTCTTTCTCACGCTCTTTTCAAAAAGCTTTTATTATAATTATTTTTTGTGCATTGATGTTGTGTTTGTTTTATTTGTTTCGTGGCGGTTGCGGTCATAATAGCCTTCCCCTTGGGGGGTGGCATTTTCCTCGGAAAATTACGGATGAGGGGTCAAATAAAACGATTATCAAATTTGTTACCTGCAGGCGATTCACTTTCTCGCCCGTTTGTATCGTATAAAACGAACGCAACCAACAAAAAAGACCGCAACGAATTGCGATCATTAAATAATTATTATATTGAAAGCTTTTGAAAAAAGAGCGCGAGAGAAAGACTTTTTTAAAAGTTTTTCTCTCGCAAATAACCGTTAATACAAACTTAGATTCTTGCCTTGATCTCGTCGGCCTTGTCAGTGATTTCCCACTTAACGCCGAGCTCTTCACGTCCGAAGTGACCGTAAGCCGCAAGGTTCTTGTATTGGGGCTTGCGGAGGTCGAGCGTTTCGATGATAGCCGCGGGACGGAGGTCGAATACCTCGTTAACGATCTCGGCAAGACGTTCGTCGCTTACCTTACCTGTGCCGTTGGTGTTGATAAGAACCGAAAGAGGTCTTGCAACGCCGATAGCGTAAGCGATCTGAACCTCACATCTGTCAGCCGCGCCTGCAGCAACGATGTTCTTTGCAACGTAGCGAGCCATATAAGCTGCGCTTCTGTCAACCTTTGTCGGGTCCTTACCGGAGAATGCGCCGCCGCCGTGGGAAGCATATCCGCCGTAGGTATCAACGATGATCTTACGTCCGGTAAGACCGCTGTCACCGTGAGGGCCGCCTACAACGAAGCGTCCGGTGGGGTTGACGTAGATCTTGGTGTTATCGTCCATATATTCAGCGGGAACAGAGGGGATAATAACCTCGCGGATGATGTCCTCGCGAATCTGTTCAAGGCTGATCTCCTCTGCGTGCTGAGAGGAAACTACGATAGCGTCAACGCGAACGGGCTTGTTATCGTCATATTCAACGGTAACCTGAGTTTTGCCGTCAGCGCGGAGATAGGGGAGAGTGCCGTTCTTGCGAACCTCGGAAAGACGCTTAGCCATGTGCTGAGCGAGCGAGATGGGCATAGGCATAAGCTCGGGGGTTTCGTTACAAGCAAAGCCGAAAACCATACCCTGGTCGCCTGCGCCGGTGTCCTTGTCGTCCTTCATTTCGCCGTTCTTTGCTTCAAGCGCCTTGTCAACGCCCATTGCAATATCGGGGGACTGACCGTGAATTGCGGTGATAACGCCGCAGGTGTCGCAGTCAAAGCCCTTGTCGCTGTGGTCATAGCCGATGCCGCGAACGGTTTCACGCGCGATGGTTTGGAAGTCGGGCTTTGCGGTGGTGGTGATTTCGCCCATTACGAGAATAAGACCGGTGGTGCAAGCGGTTTCGCAAGCAACGCGAGCCATGGGGTCAACGGAAAGTATCGAGTCAAGCACTGCGTCGGAAATTTGGTCGCAGATCTTATCGGGATGTCCTTCGGTTACGGATTCAGAGGTGAAAAATTTTCTCATTTTTTGTTCTCCTTGTTATGTAAGTAAATTTTTTTTGCAAAATAAAATACCCTTTGACAAGACGTTCAAAGGGCATAGTTATAAACCAAAACTCTTAAAACATCTCATCTTCGTTTAAAAAAACTACTGAATTGACACCTTGCATAAATTGTAGGTTGTCGTGGCTTCTTCGGGCAGTTCCCTCCGCCACTCTGGATAAGAATGCACATATATAATATCACGCGCTTATAAATCTGTCAATAAGGAAATCAAAAAAAATTTTGAAAAAATTACAAAAAAATTCAAAATACCTATTGACAAATCGTTTTTCATCTGCTATACTAACCAAGCTGTCGCGGAAAATGCGCGAAAACATGGCGGAATAGCTCAGTTGGCTAGAGCAATCGGTTCATACCCGATAGGTCGTGGGTTCAAGTCCAACTTCCGCTACCATTAATGGCCCGTTGGTCAAGCGGTTAAGACACCGCCCTTTCACGGCGGTAACAGGAGTTCGATTCTCCTACGGGTCACCAAAAAAAGAACGAAGCAATCGCTTCGTTCTTTTTTTATCCATTGCGAAAGCAATGGTATATCATCGCCGTTAGGCGTATATCATCACGCGTAGCGTGTATATCATCAGCCGCAGGCTGTATACCGCTTTCGCAACGATGATATACAATGCCCCGCATTGGTGATATACCGCAATAAATTGCGGTCAAGGGCTGTAAAACGCTAAAAGGGCTTAAATGATTTATATAAGAGCCTATCCTCGTCGGTCTTTGTGCATTAAGCGGAATGGCTCTTTTGCTTTTATTCGTTTCCAAGAAAATTAACATTTACTTCTTGTATTATTCATTACTATATGATAAAATAATGAAGTTAAATCGGCAGAAGGGCGGAAACAGTATGTTCAAGAGTATTTTCGGGAAATATCTTGCGACCTTTACGGTAATACTCATTGCGTGTATCACTGCCATACTTTTTGCCGTTTCCTCGCGTATTACTGCCGACAGCTATAATATCCAGCACGAAACGATGTCGAGCTCGGCAGGTACGACCGCGCTTTTGATCGATATTTATCTTGAAGAAGAAGGATATAACCGCATTTACGATTCTTTCGGTGAATACAGCGACCTTCAGCAGATAATTAATTATTCCGCTTCGAAGATCGATGCCGATATTTATGTTTTCGATCTCGGCGGTAGATTGGTCGGCACGTCTGACGATACTTATACCACGGGCAGATTTTACCTTTCCGAAACGTCGCTCGGTCAAATGCTTTCGACGACCGACAGCTATTTGATAAGCAATATCGACAGCTTCTTTAAAAGTAACCGAATGAACAATTATCAGGTTGCCTACGTCGGCAATCAGCCGTTTATCGTGCTTGTCAGCATGAGCAATTATTCCTCGGTCATCTTTTCAAAGGATATCGTTATCGTTGCGATAACCGTTTCGCTTTGGATGTTCCTTGCGGCGATGGTTTCGCTCTACGTCATCTCGAAACGCACCACCGACCCGTTAAGCGAGGTAATTTCTGCGGCGAAGAACTATTCCAAGGGCAGATTTGATACCAAGATCGAATATGACGGTCAGGACGAGGTTGCAGAATTGGCTGTCGCTATCAACGATATGGCGGCTTCGCTCAAGCAGATCGACGAGGCAAGAAATTCCTTCCTCGGCAACGTAAGCCACGACCTTCGCACGCCGATGACGACCATTTCGGGCTTTGTCGACGGTATAATCGACGGAACGATACCGCCCGAACAGCACGAAAAGTATCTTAATATTATATCGCAAGAGGTTAAACGCCTGTCGCGTCTTGTCAATACTCTGCTTGAGGTTTCGCGGCTTGAAAGCGGCAAGGATCTTAAAATGGCGGATTTCAACCTTTCCGAAACCGCAAGAACCGTTCTTATCTCGCTTGAATCGAAGATAAGCAAAAAGAATATCGATATCGAATTCGATACCGGCGATAATGACGTTTTCGTCAATGCCGATGCCGATGCTATCCACCGCGTAATATTCAACCTTATGGATAACGCGGTCAAGTTCACCCCCGAAAAGGGAAATATATCGATAAAGCTCGGCTTCGTTGCCGACGGAAAAAGGAACCGCAAAGCGCAGTTTGTGATTCGCAACAGCGGTCAAGGCATCCCCAAGGAAGAGCTTCCGCACGTTTTCGAACGTTTTTACAAAACCGACCGCTCACGCGGGCTTGATAAAAGCGGTACGGGATTGGGGCTTTATATCGCCAAGACCTCTATCGAAAACCACGGCGAGGCGATTACCGTTGATTCGGTCGTTGACAGCTATACCGAATTCAGCTTCACGCTTCCCACCGCGACTGTTGAAATAGTACCGAGAAGGATCGGTTAATAAGAAGTCAAGGAGAAAAATATGTCAGATAACAATTTTAACTTCGATAACCAAGGCCCTAACGGCTTCCGTCCCGATTATTCCTACAGCTGGAACGGCTCGGATAACGGAAACAAAAACGGAGGCGGCAAAAAAATATTTGCCATCATCGCGGCTGTGATCGGCGCGGTCGCTATCGTTTCGCTTGTCGTCATAGGCGCACTTTACGGCGATTTTTCCTTCAATATACCGCAAAACGATAATTCTCAAGCGCAAAACGTGTCGAATTCCGACGTAAGCGGCCCGCTTGAATATTCGCGCACCGAGGAATACAGTGTTCCCGATTTCAGCCTTGCGCCCGATTCCGACGTTGACCTTTCCACCGATCTTACAAAGATCTACGAGGAATGCTCGCCTGCTTGCTGTACCGTAAGCGTAAGCTATCGCGGCTCTGCGTATGCGATCGGAAGCGGCTTCGTTATCGATTCGGAAAACGGATATATTGCAACAAACCACCACGTTATCGAGGATGGCGACGATATAACCGTTAAGTTCTACAACGGTCAGGAATTCAAGGCAACCGTTGTCGGAAGCGATTCTACGACCGACCTTGCGGTGCTTCACGTTGACGTTAAAAATCTTCCTCAGCTCGGTATGGGCGATTCGTCGAAGCTTAAAATCGGTCAGCAGGTAATGGCAATCGGCACTCCTTACGACGAAGGTCTTGCAGGTACGATGACGACCGGTATCGTCAGCGGTATTGCGCGCGATATCGAAATCACCAACGATGCGGGCAAGGTCGTAAAGACGATGACGCTTATCCAAACCGACTGTGCAATAAACCCCGGTAACAGCGGCGGTCCGCTTATCGATATGTCGGGCAACGTTGTCGGCATTAACAGCCTTAAAATAGCAAGTGAAGAATTTGAAAATATCGGCTTTGCGATTCCCATAACGAGCGCAGTCGAGGTTTTCAAAAAGCTTATCGCAGGTGAAGCCATCGACGGAAGCGATATTGCCGTTGCATCTCCTCAAATCGGCATTACCGTTTACGACGTCGAGGACGGTCTTGATTACTTCGGTATGAACCCAAGATGCGAATATCCCGAAGGCGTGCTTGTCGCCGATATCGATTTCAACAGCTCAGCATACCGCGCAGGTCTTTCGCGCTATGACGTGATCACCGAATTTAACGGTAAAACGGTTAAAGACCGTCAATCCCTCACCGATGCTCTCGCAGGGCACCGCGCAGGCGAAACCGTTACGGTTAAGGTTTTCCGTTTCAACCGCGAGCTATCCTCGGGCGAATACGTAACCGTAACCTTTAAGCTCGATGCCGCAAAGTAATTTAATCATTAAGAGAGAAGCCGAAAAAGCTTCTCTCTCTTTTTGTCAGTTAAGACGAATAAACCGACCGTAGCTGTAGCCCTCGATGCCGTTGTAGGTCACCAAATACCATTCGCCGCTTTGTCCCTTTATCTGCACCGTGCTTCCGTTTGGGATATGCCCGATGACGCTTGCGTTGAGGTCGGGGTTTGCGCGAATGTTAAGCCGTCCGCCCTCGGTACGTACCGTGCCCGTTTGAGTCGGATTCGGGTCGACGAGCGTAATGCCGAAGTAATCGGCGACCGATTGCGAAAGGTTTTCGGCAATAAGCATAAGGTTGTTTTTTATCCATTCGGCATCCTGCTCGTTATCGTGATAAGCCAATTCAACGAGCACCGACGGAGCGCGCGTGTTGTTTAATTCGTAAAGGCTCGTCGTTGCAAGAGCACGTACTCGGGTCGGGTCGGGGTAGATGCGCTTTAGGTTGGCTACGATAATGTCCGCCGCCCGTTTTCCGTTGACGCTCGTGGGGTAGTAATAAACGTCGCTTCCGTATTGCCTGCCGTAATTCGCACTGCCCGAAGCGTTTGAATGAAGCGCGAGATGCAGCGCGTAATCGCCCGCGTTTGACAATCGCACCGAATCTCCGACCGAGCCCGACGGATTGTTGCGCGTAAAGGTAATACCGCTCGCCGTAAGGTAAGGCTCCATATAATCGGCGATAAGGTTCATGTAATATTCTTCACTTCCGCTGCCGTCATAATAATTGTTGAATTCCTGTGTAGACGGACTTAAAAACAGCATTGGCATATAAAAACTCTCCCTTCGAGAGCAGTATATGATAAAATAAGTAAAACAGACAAAAAATTCCTTAAAAAGGTATTGACAACAAGGCTGTTTTGTGTTAATATATTCGGGCACAAAGAAGTAGAGCGATGCTCTCACCCTGCGGCAATAAGCCGAGCTCGGTCAATATCGTTACGTTGGTATAACTATGCCAATGTTGTTTTTGGCTGTGCAAAGCGGGTTGTCTGCTTTGCCTTTCTTTTTGCAAAAAACTAAGTAAATTTTATTTGGAGGTGTCCTCTCATCGCCACTAAAGCATCTTCCTCAATCAATGAAGAAATCAGAGCAAGCGAAGTCCGCGTTATCGGCGCAGACGGCAAACAGCTCGGCGTTATGAAAATTCAAGAAGCTTTGAATCTCGCAAACGAAGCAGAGCTTGACCTTGTAGAAATCGCACCCGATTCGCAACCGCCCGTATGCAAAATTATGGACTACGGCAAATTCCGTTTTGAAAAGGAAAAGCGCGAAAAGGAACAACGCAAAAAGCGTCAGATCATCGAGCTTAAGGAAATCCAATTGAAGTGCCGTATCGACACGCACGATTTCAACACCAAGCTTAATCACACGCTCAAATTTCTCGCACAGGGCAATAAGGTAAAGGTTATCGTTAAGTTCTTCGGACGTGAAATGGCTCACACCGAACTTGGCGCCCAGCTTCTCGACCGCTTCGCAGAAGGCTGCGAAGAAGCAGCGGTTATCGAGAAGAAACCCTTGCTTGACGGAAGAAATATGACGATGATCCTCGCACCGAAGAAGACAAAATAACCGAAAGGAATTATAACAATGGGAAAAATCAAAACACACAAGGCTTCCGCAAAGCGTTTCTCTTTTACCGCAACCGGTAAGATCAAGATGAACCACCCCGGCAAGCGTCACAAGACCGGTCTTAAACCCAGCAAAACCAAAAGAGCTCTTCGCAAGGCTTCTTACGTAAGCGACGCTCGCTACGACGATCTTAAGAGAATGATCCCCTATAAATAATTGACGGAGGTTTGTAAAGATGGCAAGAATTAAAGGCGCACTCGCGACCAGAAAAAGAAGAAATAAAATGCTCAAGCTCGCCAAGGGTTACTGGGGCGCAAAGAGCAAACACTTTAAGATGGCTAAGCAGGCTGTTCTCAAGAGCGGCAACTATGCTTTCGCCGGCAGAAAACAGAAGAAGAGAGATTTCCGTTCTCTTTGGATCACCCGTATCTCTGCACAGTGCAAGATCGAAGGTATCAACTACTCCCGTTTTATGTACGGCCTTAAGAAGAGCGGCATCGAGCTCAACCGTAAGATGCTCTCCGAACTCGCTATCAACGATAAGGCAGCTTTTGCTTCTCTCGTTGAAACCGCAAAGAAGGCTCTTTAATTTATAACGAAATTATTAGAAATTGTTAATTCTTTTGTTGACATGTGTCGAAATGTTTGA
>JAZRTE010000024.1:0-16403 GCA_045651785.1 Eubacteriales bacterium
GGGCGGAGATTTCCAATTCTTCTTCCAAAAAATGTTGCCTGATTTTCAGGGACAAAACATCCCCTCGGCAGGTATGCTCAACAATCTTTCCGCACGCGTAAAGACACATCTTGACTCGCTTCGCAAGGTAAACCCCAATGCGGAAATCGTTTATATGATAGTTCCCTCGTCGATGACCACCTATCCCGAGCTTGTTCCCTCCAACTACAAGCCTGCGACGGGCGAAACCAAGCTCGACAAGACAATGGCGGCAATTGAACGCGGCGGCGGAACGGTTATTAACCTTAAGAGCGTTTTTGCAGAGCACAAAACCGACGAAATGCCGCTTTACTACAAGCTCGACAGCCACTGGTCGGACTATGGCGCTTACGTTGCTTACAACGCGCTTTTCACTCATATCGCAGAAAAATTCCCCGAAGCCGCACCGCGCCCCGTAAGTGATTTCAACTGGAACGAGGGTTATTACAACAGCGGCGATATGGCATATTACCTTGCAATGTCGCAAAGCAAGATAAAGGAATATTCCTATTACCGCACCTTCAAGGACAAGGTGCCCGCATCGGTAACCGCGTTTAACCGTTACGATTCGGCGACTTCGCTTACCTACAGTGACGAAATGACCTATGAAAACACGATCGTTACCGGCAACGATAAGCTTCCCAACTGTATCGTAATGCGCGACTCCTATTCAACTCAGATGTATGATATTCTTGCAGAAAGAATGAACCGCACCGTTTACCGCGGTATGTGGGGCTACGGCTGGGACAATTGGCTTATCAACAGCGAAAAGCCCGATTACGTCATTTATCTTATCGCCGAATGGAATATCGATTCGATTCTTTATAACTAAAATTTTCGTCATACTGCTTGCATTAACGTGCAGGCAGTATATTTTTTGCCGTTTTTTCATATATTAACCCGAGGTGTTGATTTATGAAGATTCAATGGAAAAAGCTTATTTTATCAATTGCGATCCCACTCGGTGTCGGCTTGCTTGCAGGATGGATAACGAGCGATTCGACCGATATGTTCGAAGCCGTAAACAAGCCGCCGTTATCTCCGCCCGCATGGCTTTTCCCCGTTGCCTGGAGCATTCTTTACCTGCTTATGGGAATCGCTTTTTACCGCGTTTGGATTGCCGTTACGACCGCCGAAAAGCGCAAGGAAGCTTTTTTGTTCTATGGCGCACAGCTTTTATTTAACTTTTTTTGGCCGATAATATTCTTTAATCTGCAGGAATATCTTTTTGCTTTCGTATGGTTGGCTATTCTTTGGGTGTTGATCCTTTTGACACAGCAGCGCTTTTCAAAAATCGATTTGTGGGCAGGCTATTTGCTTATTCCCTATCTCGCTTGGGTTGCCTTTGCAGGATATTTGAATCTCGGAATTTGGTGGCTTAATTAAAATAAGACCGTTCGGATTTTTAGATCCGAACGGTCTTGCTTTATATATTTTTATTTCTTTTTGTATATACGATTATTTCTTTTTGCGGATAATTACCGCACCGGTTATCACAACCGTTAAAGCTATCACAACGGCGATTGCCCAGAACCAAACTCCGTTTTCGTTTACGTTGTCGGTACCGCCGGAAGCATCACCCGATGCAGCAGAGCTGTCGACGGGAGCGGATACAGGCTCGGAGCTGTCTTCAACCGAAACGTCATTTTCCGAGACGGCTTCAGATTCGGTGCTTTCGGAAACGGTTTCCGATTCTGTAGGCTCGCTCGATTCCTCAGGCTCGCTTGATTCCTCGGGAACGCTTGATTCCTCGGGAATGCTTGATTCCTCAGGAGGAATTTCCTCGGTTTGCTTTGCGGGAATCATAAAGCAAGCGTCGGGTATTTTTTTGCCTGTCGAGAAATTATAACCCGTGTAAACGATATAGTCCGAATAAACCTCAACGGTATAACCCTCGCTGCCGTATTCGGGAGTTACGTATTTTCTTCCGTCATAGCTTCGTTGCAACGCGGTACCGGTTCCGTACGAGCCGGGCTGACTGTTCGAGCCGACGTGAACGGTGTGAGCAAATTCGCCGCCTATGTTCGAATAGTTCGCGTTTTCATAGAACGAAACGTGGGTGTGGCCCGACATAACGATCGCGTCCTTATATTGCTCAAGCAATGCCTTCAAGCGCATATTCTGAGGAAATGCCGCTTTGAAATCGATACAAGCGTTATAGGTTCCCTTGGGAATATCGCCAGCGCCGAATTTCGCACCGTTGCTAAGAAAGGGCGAGTGACACGATATGAAAACGTTTGCGGTTTCGCCGTACTGAGCAAGCACGTCTTCAAACCAATCCATTTGCTTTTTCGAGAAGTTATCGTATTTTGCGCTGTCGCCGGGTGCCTTCAATTCCTGCGAAAGGAAAATGAAGATATTGTCCTTAGCACCCTTTTTGCCCTCGAAAAGAACGTAGAAATAGGGCGAATTTTCGTAAGGATGAACTTCGTCTGCGCCCTTTAAATACTTGCTGTGAAGACCGACGTCGGCAGCAGTATTGCCGTGGTTGCCGGTTGCTTCATAAACGTTTTTCAAATCGAAATCCGAGCTATTTATAATTTCGATATGCTTTTCATACTGAGCTTCAAGGTCGGGGTTTTCGCCGCGGTCACCGACAACGTCGCCGACGATAACGACGATATCCATATCCTTATCGGCCATAAAGTTCATCGCCGTCTTAAGCTTTTCGTAAGCACCGCGGTTGTGCTGTTCGTAATTCATGTGAGTATCCGAAAGCGCACCAAACGAAAATTCAAGCTTTCCGAAATCGGGAGTGCGTTTGGACGAGGGAATTTCTGCAGTCGCAATTGCATCCTTGATATCGGGTGTTTCGTTAAGAAAATAGGTTGTGCTTTCGAAAACGGCAATACCCTTTGCGCCTTGTGGAATCATCATTCCGTCGCTGATTTCGCCGACCGATTTGCTTCCGCTTATCTTTATCGCGGTTGCTTCATCGTAATCGCCAAGCACCTGATTGCCGTCGGTATAATATATAACGTAATATCCGGTTTTTGCGCCGTTTGCGCTCGGTGTAACGGTTATTTCGCATTGGGCAAAGCCCGCAACCTTCGCCTCATCACCTGTGAATTTGATCTCAACGGTTGCTTTATCTTGATTTGCAGACACAATGCCCACCCCCTGAAATATCCCAAGCACGAAAAACGCCGAAAGCGCTACCGCGCAAAATCTTTTTGCTAACGTAAACACGGAAATGCCTCCTTGACCTATCTTTTTTTCACACGAATTATATCACATTAATAAACAAAAGTAAATAGTGTTTTGCGATAAAAAAAGCCCTTCTCGAAAAGGAAGGGCTTTTAGCTTTTTTAATGATGCAGCTCCCGCAAAAAATTCGTAATCGCTATAATTACCGTCACAAATGCCATACAACCTATCGTCCAATAATCGGATTCCTTAAATTTAAAGCTTCGTCGGCAAACCGAATAGCCTGCAAACGCCAGTGCAAACCACACCGCAACGACCTTGATACCTACTGCATAGCTGTATAGGATTTGAGGCACGATATAAAGCGGAATGAGCAATCTGTATCCAAAAAACGAATCCGAAACGGCTCCTGCGTTTTCGCTTTTCTTTTTATTGCATCGCCATAAGAACAGCGCTACCGAGAGCAATCCGAGCACAATCCAGAAAAGTGTTATTGCAACCGTGGTTTCAAATTTGAAGATAAAATCAAGAGGATACGTCGTGGTTTCGACAACGCCCTCGATCCGCGCAAGGATATCCATAATATAAACCCACGGCAGAGCAAGGTCCTCGAAAAGATCGGGGAAATCTGCAAAAAAATATATGAAAGCGAACACAAGATTCCAACCGATAATAAATGCCACACCGTCGAAGATATGGTTAGCCTCGTAGAAAACAAAAACGTTCATCGAATAGTAAAGCCAACCCATAACCATTAAGGCGACAAAGTAAAACGCAAGCCACCCAAGGTTGATAAGCGAAATCGCGTTATATCCGATTATAACGAAAACCTCGGCGAAAAAAGCAAGCGCGGTAGGAATCAGCACCGTAAGAAGTCCTGCCAAATAATGAGCAAGCGCAATTTTTCTTCGGCTTAACGGAATCGAATAAAAAATGTCGAGATTGCGCCGATTTTTGAAAGCATAAAAGCTTACCATCGGCATAACCCAGCAAAGACAAATCAGCACAGCGACCGCAGGACCGAAATTGGTCTCAAAGCCTTCGATTGCGTTTTCGGGCATTGCATCGACGTGCGTGCTTCCGTAATAATATTTTTGTATTGTTCCGAGATCGTTTTCGGTATATTTAAAGAACAGATGATTCTGCCAGCTTGAGGTTATGGGGATAAATATCAGCACCGCCAGTATCGCGATGGGAATTACCGTGCGCAGATTTGCTTTTAAAAGTCTTTTAAAATATCCGCCAAAGCTGTTTTTCATCATTTCTTCCCCCTTCCCGATAATACGTCGTGAATAAACGCTTCTTCAAAATCAAGCGGCATTTCGTCGATGACCGCAGGCGAAAGCGTTTCGAGACGTGCACGTATTTCATCGGCATCGCCCTCGAACACCGCCGTAGCGAAACGCCCCTTGATCTCAAGTGAAGCTATCGGCATTCCGTCAAAAGCTTCCCTTGAAATATCCGAGATAAACGCAAGATTAAACTTGCAAAGACGCGATACGTGGTCGGCAATATCGCCCTCGCTTTTAATTTGAGTGTTATCGATAAGCACGAATTTATCGCAAAAATCCTCAAGCTCACGAAGCGAATGGCTTGTGATGATAACGGTTGCGTTTTCTTCCTCGACGAGCTTGATTATCGCATCCTTGAACAGCTTGCGCGAAAGCGGATCAAGTCCGTCAAACGTTTCGTCAAGCAGCATATATTTCGGCTTCACCGCAAGCGCGACCGCAATAAACACCTGTCTGCGCATACCCTTTGAAAAGGTGCGAAGGCTCTTCTTTTTGTCGATCTTATATTCGGAAAGGAACGAATCAAATACGGAAATATCAATTTCGGGATAGAAGGTACGGTAAAACTCAAAAAGCTTTTTCGGGGTCGGTGCGCCCGTGTAAAAAGGATCGTCAGGGAGGAAGAATATATCCTTCCTCGTTTCTGCACTCATAGGGCTTTTGCCGTCATAAAGCACCGTGTTTTCGGTTTCGTAAACACCCGAAAGCAAACGCAAAAACGTCGATTTGCCTGCGCCGTTGATTCCGACAACGCCCAAAATCGTGCCATCGGGGACCGAAAGGTTTATATTGTTCAAAACGCGCTTTTTGTCAAAAGAAAACGAAAGACCTTTGATTTCAATCATTTGAAAATACCTCCTTGATAATTTCGTTTAGCTCGTCAAGGGTAATGCCCTGCTCCTTAAGCTCGTGCACAGTCTTTACTGCGTTTGCCCTGCGCGTATCGGAAATATTGCCCGAAGCATTGCCCGAAAAGGTTACAAACGCGCCTTTTTTGGGCAATGAACAAATCAAGCCCTTCTCTTCAAGAAGAACGTACGCCTTTTGCACCGTGTTGGGGTTAACGCCAAGCTCTGCCGCCGCGGTGCGAACACTCGGCAGCTTGTCGCCGTCGCGCAATACGCCCAAACGGATGTAGTTTTCGTATTTTTCCGCAACTTCAATATAAACGTCGCGCTTTCCAAACAACCCTTTCGGCATTTTCCCTCTCCTTCTATCTGTATTATCTGTATTATCTGTTCTATCTGTACTATAACACTTGATTTTGAATTTGTCAATAGTGGATTTGGCGTTTTTAAAACATTCCGCATTGACAAACGTTTGTTCGCGTTGTATAATTAAACGTATATTTTATCGGAGTCTGCTTATGACGATTGAAGAAATAAAAATACGGCAATTAACAAATCAATATTTGATACAAAAGGGCGATAAAGAAACCGTCGTGCGCGACCTTTGCGGTGTGCAATCGCAGTTTCTGAGCAACGCGATGCATTCGCTTAAAATACGATGTTATGATTTTGATGAGACAACCGTTAAGGACGGTCTTGTTAAAAATTGGACTGTGCGTAGCACTGTTCACGTTTTTTCGGAAAAGGATCTCCCGCTTTTCATACGCTGTAACAACGGGAACGATTACCGAAGAAACGAATGGAACGGATATACCTTTTGGAATCAACGCGACAAATGGGCACTCTCGCCCGAACGTCAAAAATATCTGTCAGAGGTCATTCTTAAATCCTTGAAAAGCGGCGAAAAAACGCGCGACGAGCTTAAAAATATTTGCCGAGAGCAAGGTATGTCTCACGCCGAAGAAAGCTGCGTTTTCGATCCTTGGGGAGGCGGAATTTGCGAGCTTTGCAAACGCGGATTTATGAATTACGTCGTTCAGGAGAAAAAGGCGTATTGCCTCTCCCCCGAGTTTGTGCCGATGAAAGACGAAGAAGCACAGCTTGAAATTGCCCGACGTTATTTTACAAATATCGCTCCTGCAACAATACACGACGCTATGTATTTCCTCGGTGCAAAGCAATCGGATGTCAAAAAATGGATTTCGCTTTTGCCGATTGAAAGCACAACCATAGATGGAAAAACATATTTTTACATTGAAAACGCCAAGACCTACGATAACAATATTCCTAAATGCATTTTCCTTGCGGGCTTCGACCAATTAATGCTTGGATATCAAAAAAAGGAAAGTCTTTATCTTCCGCAAGCGCATTTGCGTAAGATTTTCAACCTTGCAGGCATAGTTATGCCGGCAATTTTGTTCGACGGCAAGGTCGTCGGGAAATGGAAAAAGAAAAACTCCAAGCTGACGATTTCGATTTTCGAACCTATCGGTGCGAAAAACAAAAAAGCGATTGCCGCCGAGGCGGAAACGCTTTGGAGCGATTTGAAAAAAATAGAATTTGAGGAATAAAAATGCTTACTGTATCGTTTCCGAACGTAAAAGAAATATCTGACGAGATGTTGAAATTCGCGGTTATATGCGCAAAATACGGTCACAAATGGATATTCTGCAAACACAAGCTAAGAACCACCTGGGAAATACCCGGCGGTCATCGCGAAATTAATGAAGCGATCGAAGAAACTGCAAAGCGTGAATTGATCGAAGAAACGGGTGCAAAAGAGTTTAATATTATTCCGCTTACCGTTTATTGTGTCGAGAAAGACTGTGAAAAGACATACGGAATGCTTTTCTTTGCAAAAGTAACCGAGCTTGGCGATATACCTATCGATAGCGAAATTAAAGAAATCGCTTTGTTCGATACTATTCCCGACGAGCTTACCTACCCCCAAATACAGCCGTATTTGTATGAGTTTGCAAAGGAAGATACAAAGCCGTGTTATTCCTATGTTATGGGAATCGACGAGTCGGTTTTGAGTTTGACAAAGTATGGATTTGATGTGAAGCGCGACGGAGATAACTATACGGTGATGTTTCCGAAGGACAAAGCATTGATTTGGGAGGATTTTATTACAAAAACGCTAAAGCTCGAATATTGGAACGAGTATTTTGTCGATGGAAAGATAGTGTTTTTATTCCGTTTACACGGCGGAATCAAAAGATATGAAGTTAAAAATTATGAAAATGACGAGGTCTTGCGCCTTTGCGAGCGGTTGTGCGAATGTAAATTCACATCTCTAAAGGATATGCTTTTAGAGAATTGGTTTTATAATGAAAATACAGGTGAAAAATAATGACAAGATACGAAACAAATGAAACCGACAAAAGGCTTATCGAAATTGGCTTAGAGGTTTTAAAACAAAACTTTGATGATGGGGTTTACAACCACACGGTCGGTTGCGCTTTGCTTTGCAAAAACGGCAACATTTATAAGGGTGTGAATTGCGACGGTATTCACGGCTCCTGTGCGGAATACATAACTATAGGCATCGCCATATCCGCAGGCGAAAGAGAGTTTGACACCATTGTCGCCGTACACGATAAACACCTTAATTCTGTTATTCCGCCTTGCGGCAACTGCAGACAGATGATGTTTGAATATTGCCCCGACATAAAGGTTATCGTCAACGACGAAAACGGAAAGCTGATTAAAGTCACTGCCCGCGACCTCTTGCCCTTCGCTTGGGAACCGGTTATGTGTGAATGATCAAATTTAAAAAAGCAAGGAATTTCATCCTTGCTTTTTGTTTTTGTTTGGTATTACATTACGTCCAGAAGCGATTTTGCGCGGGTTATATCCGACACGAAATATTTCCAAAGCAGTTCGCCCGTGAGTCCGTCGGGATAATCGGAAATCGCCGTTTCGATATTTTCTGCCGCCTCTTCCCGTTGGGCATTTTCGGAAAACCAATCGTATTCGGGCATAACGCGGTTTTCAAAGGTGCCTTTGGGCATAAGGTCGATAAATTTATCAAGCTCTTTTGCGGTTATCGGGGAAGAAATTTTTATGAACTCGTCTACCGCCTCGGGCAGGGCGAAAAAGACATTTTCGTCCTCGAGCAACGACAAAATACCGTCTGCTTGACAAGATGCCTCGACTGTCATACACAAAAACAGCGTTTTTTGATGCGAATTAAGCGATTCAAACGGCATTTCATAGTAATAATCGTACGTCAGCGCGATTGAAAGCTCGGTAAAATCGTCGCAAGAAAGCTTGCAAAGCGCGTTTGCATCCTTTGATTTAATTATCCTTTGGGGGTCGAATTTTTTCGGTTTGAAAAAGTTGAACATACTTTTACTCCTAATCGGGTCTTCCCGTTAAATGTCCTTCGTCCGAAAGGTTGGGGTAATTTAATTGACGAAGCACCTCGTAGGCAACGACGGCGACGGCGTTTGAGAGGTTTAGCGACCTTACAAAGCCGAGCATCGGGATACGAATGCAACGCTCGTAATTTTTATCTAACAACGGCTCGGGCAAACCGTGGGATTCCTTGCCGAAAACGAGATAGATATCCTTATCGTTGGGATATTCAACCTCGGAATGGCATTTTTGCCCTTTTGTCGAACAGAAATAAAATTCGCCCGATTCGTTTTTCGAAATAAATTCGTCCCAATTTTTATAGGTAGTAACGGTTAAATACTGCCAATAATCAAGCCCTGCACGGCGAATGGTGCGCTCGCTCAGCTCGAACCCAAGCGGCTCGATAAGGTGCAAATGGCAGCCCGTTACGGCGCAGGTGCGCGATATGTTGCCTGTGTTTTGCGGTATTTCGGGTTCGTAAAGCACGATATGTATCATAATTTCATCACCAAAAGACGTTCTTATTTGTTTTTGTTATTGTACCATTTCATAAACGCTTTTTCAACCCCTTGATTAATTAAAAAAAGTGTTATATAATAAAAGCAAATAAACAAGTGAGGTTTTGTTATGGCACTCGGAATTATCAAAAAAGATCCATATCTTGCACCGTTTGAAAAAGACCTTTTGGCACGCTATGATTCATACCTCACAAAAAGAGCCGAGCTTGTCGGCGGAGATACCGATTTGACCGATTTTGCGAACGGTTATGAGTATTTCGGCATACATCCGACGGAAAACGGATGGGTGTACCGTGAATGGGCGCCCGGCGCTGACGAGCTTTATTTCACGGGGGATTTTGCAAATTGGGATTGCAAGGCATACCCGATGACGCGCATTGAAAACGGCGTTTTTGAAATATATCTTGACGGCAAGGACACGCTTAAGGTCGGACAAAAGGTGCAATGCATCGTCATAAGGGGCGAGGAATTTATGCGACGCGTTCCTGCCTATGCGACGCGCGTTGTTCAAGACCCCGTTACATATAATTTCTGTGCCGAGGTCGACGATATTCTTTTCGACGGCTTCGAATGGACGGATGAAGATTTCAAACCTCAAAAAACACCCTTTATTTATGAATGCCATATCGGTATGGCGCAGGAGGAAGGCAAGGTCGGCACGTTTGACGAGTTTAGAGAAAATATTCTTCCGCGCATAAAAAAATCGGGCTACAACACGATTCAGATAATGGCGATAATGGAGCATCCCTATTACGGCTCGTTCGGTTATCAGGTTTCGAACTTTTTTGCGGTAAGCTCACGCTTCGGACACGCAAGCGGACTTAAAAGGCTCATCAACACCGCGCATAATATGGGCATTACGGTGCTTTTGGACGTCGTTCATTCCCACGCTGTCAAAAACGGCGGTGACGGACTTAATTACTTCGACGGCACTCATTATCAGTATTTCCACGAGGGTGAGCGCGGATACCACAAGGCGTGGGATACAAGGCTTTTTAACTATGACAAAAACGAGGTTTTGCATTTTCTGCTTTCAAACCTTAAATATTGGATGGAAATTTTCCATTTCGACGGCTTCCGCTTCGACGGAGTGACCTCGATGCTTTATCACGATCACGGATTGGGAAGTGCTTTCACGAATTACGGCATGTATTTTTCGATGAACACCGATACCGAGGCGGTAACCTATCTTCAGCTTGCAAACGAGCTTATACACTCGCTTAATAAAAACGCGATAACGGTTGCCGAGGATATGTCGGGTATGCCGGGTATGTGCATTCCGATAAAGGACGGCGGTATTGGGTTTGATTACCGTCTTTCGATGGGTATTCCCGACCTTTGGATAAAGCTTATCAAGGAATACCGCGATCAGGATTGGGATATGTTTATGCTTTGGCACGAGCTTACCTCGCGCCGAATCGGCGAAAAGGCTATCGGATATTGCGAATCGCACGATCAAGCGCTGGTCGGTGACAAAACGATAATGTTCCGCCTTTGCGATGCCGATATGTATTGGTTTATGAACGTCGGCAGCAGAAGCGATATTATCGATCGCGGCATTGCGCTTCACAAAATGCTTCGCCTTATTACCGCGTCGACCGTCGGCGAGGGATATTTGAACTTTATGGGCAACGAATTCGGGCATCCCGAATGGATCGATTTCCCGCGGGAGGGCAACGGCTGGAGCTATCATTACTGCCGCAGACAGTGGAGTCTTGCCGATGACGGTATGCTTAAATATCAATACCTTGATAGGTTTGACAAGGCAATGCTTAAGCTTTTGAAAAGCGGCCGTCTTATGACCAAAGCACCCAAAAATCAATGGATCGGTCAGGACGACAAGGTGGTAATCTATACCGAAAAGGACCACGTTTTCGCCTTTAACTTCCACCCCGAAAAATCCTTTACCGATTATTTCGTTCCCGTTGAGGAGGAAGGCGTTTACAAGGTAGCGCTCACGACCGACGACGTTGCCTTCGGCGGATTTAACAGAGTCGATACCGAATATGAATATACCGCCGAAAGACAGCTTGACGGCAGAATAGGCTTTATGTGTTATCTTCCCAACCGCTGTGCGACTGTTTTGAAGAAAATAAAGAAAAACGCTTGAAATACGAAAAATTTATGATAAAATAGCGTATATTATTGTTATTTGGAGTTTTTTGATGAAAGAAATTAAAAATATCGAAGATTTTAACGGCAGAATAAGCCGAATACTTATCACCGAGGAAGAAATCGCGCAGGCTATTAAAAACGTAGGCAAGATGATCGACGATTCCTATGACGGAAGACCGATACTTCTCGTTAGCATTCTTAAGGGCGCTTTCGTGTTTATGGCAGACCTTTTGCGTGCCGTGACCGTCCCTTGCGAGATCGGTTTTATGTGCGCAAAGAGCTATTATCAGGGCACGGTTTCCTCGGGCGTTGTTAAGATCACAATGGACCTCGATCAGGATATCAGCAATTACCACGTTATTATCGTTGAGGATATTATCGACACGGGCAGAACCTTGAAGGACGTTTACGAGCTTTTGCTTACCCGCAACCCCTTGTCGCTCAAGGTCATCACCCTTCTTGATAAGCCGTCAAGACGTCTTGTCGACTTCAAGGCAGACCTTGCGCTGTTCACCATTCCCGACCATTTCGTTATCGGCTACGGACTCGATTGCGGCGAATTTTACCGCAACCTGCCCTATATTGCCGAATATTCCGAGGAATAAAAAAGCAATTTAAAAGGAGGAACAAAGCGTTCCTCCTTTTTAGTGTGTGGCTTCGACGTACGAACTCAGCGGTTTTCAATTTCAAAAGAGTTCCAAAATTCTTCGGTGAACAGTTGACTGTCGGCATACAGCGAAAGCAACATACCGTTTTGATAGAACTTAACGTATACTTTGGGGCTGTCTTTTAATTCCGATATCATTGCAACGATTTTGTTTCCGTCTGAAAGCGCAATTTCGGAAATGAATATAGACTTATAGGACGAAAACTCTTGATAGTTGGTTGGTGTCGGTGCATTCGGCGCAATAACCGACAAAACATCTAATATTGATATGGCAGAATTGATTTTCGAGCTTGATACAACCTTGGGATATGAAATTTTAACATCTAAATCATAATCCCCAACAACACAGTGATACCTAAGTTTGGCAACAAACCTGAAAACCACGTTGCAGTCAATATGACATTTGAATCATTAAGCGAGTTCTTCATGATGACGAAAATGCATTATCAGATGTGGCTTACTTCATGGTATGTGAAGAATCCAATATTGTTCATGCAAAAACAACGAGAACATGCTAAACAAAACCATTTTGAACCTAATAGCACAGTGATTCCAACATTCTAAAAATGAACTTGGCGGCAAAGAGAAATCTCTCTCCGTGCCGCCACTTTTGTTTAGGTGATAAATTTAATTTTTATAAAAATCATGCCTCAGAAACATAGGATTATACTATTATTCGATGAAATTTTAAAAAAACAAACAATTTTAAGAAATTCGAATCAATACTTCGCCTCCATTTTTGTCATACATGTCTGTTTTAAAATTGATGAAGATTTCAAGATAAATTCTACCCATTGTATCAGTAGTTATCATTGTTCTAACACATCTGATGTTATCAAAAGGCAATCCTTCGATTTTTTTTACCAACTCAGAGTAAGCGATTTCAATTTGTTCCTTTTGTGGTATTTGAATATGGTTATATTTTCCTATATTCATGCCATTAAAAGCTGACACTTCACCGCTTCTATCGACCCATATAGAGATTGTTTCATCTGTGTCATATCCTTCTATATATCGACTGTACAGTAGCGCATATCGTCCTAATGCATCGATACTCATATTTCGGAATTCTAAATTATCTAAAATATCCTTTGAAACAATTTTGCTTAGGTGTGCTTCAGCGATAGAACGCACCTCTGATTCGGTCATTTGAGGAAAAGAGTCATCGGGATTGTATTTTTTGCTATGAAATACAAGAAAATCCGTATCATGTAAATACTTTACCTTGTATTGTGCATTCCTATATACGTCGTATATACTGTAAAAGGAACCGGGATCTGTTGAATCACTCGTTTTATATGCTAATTCGCTATATACGTATGTAAACGACTCTTCGCTAAGCACATCATGACTTTTTGTTTGATTGACTAAATGATTATATACAACTGTTTCAACGTCAACGCATACACCATGTAGAGCAGAAGATACGAAACCGGATGCTTCATAATACTCATTGTTGCCGTCGTATTGAGGTATATATAAGAAAATGCTATTATTTGGTGTTTCGTTCCCACTAACCTCATTGTTGTTTTGAGAGTTTTCGCCATCAACAGAAGTTTCGTCGTCAATGGAAGCCTCGTCACCAACAGAGGTTTCGTCATCAACAGAGGGTTCATCGCCAACGGAAGCTTCGTCATCAACAGAGGTTTCATCAAAAATAACGCCATTAGTAGAACTCAAGTATTCGTCGATATTTGATGTACTACTATGGTCCTTTTCGTTCGTATAGTCACTTACAATGCTTTCGCTTGAATCGCTTTCGTGTACCGGTTCTAAATCACTGACACAAGCGGTTAGAATTAATACTGACAGTATAATAAAAACAAGTATTTTATTTTTCATTTTGCACCTCTTTAATTGAAGAATTGATTTACATTTCCGGTACATACTATAGGATACGTTCCCCATTCGTCATCACCTGTATTAGGATCAACTATTGGAACGCTTCCCGCTTCATCAATACCACTTTGCTTACATTCCGCAATACTTCCGCCATTAGCGGCTTCGTTCAAAAAGCCTCTTAAAAAGGCATTCGAGTCAGGTGTATATACCGTTTGAGTGGTTCCTAGTACAAAATTCGCACCTTTATTGTAAGTTGCACGGACAAGATTGTATGTCGTCGATCCTATTGTAATGTCTTTACCTGTTGAACATCCCAAATATAGCACTGCTTTAGTTGAAGCAAGGCCATTTGTGGCAATACTGTCGATATATTTTCGATCTGAACCTACCGCATATCGATTACACACAGCACTGTTTACGGCTATTGCGCCTGTAGAATTGCCGTTGTCATCTCGAAATTCAATTAATCCAGCGTTGCCATGGCCTCTAAAAACAAACACTTCATCGTAGTTCACCAAATGAGAGAAAGCTACGCTTGCTGTACTATTTACATACGACGAATAAACACTATAGTCTAGCGTACTAAATGTGCTATTAAATAAAGAATTGTTGACGGTTGTATCATAACCCGAATAGTCAAAACTAAAAATTGCAGCTTCGTTTTTATCATATGTCATTACAACATATGGTCTGTAGCTAGAATTACTATATTCAGATGAGTATGGCGCTTTTTTGTAAGAAGCGGAAGTCTCGTTTGGATTAATCATAATAAATCCGCGTTCGGCAGAATATGTTCCTTTTTTCCAAGACTTAACTAGCGAAGTGATATCAAATGCCGTCCATACTGCATTAGACATACTTTTTCCCCAATTTGTAGCAGTGGAATACGTTACAGAATCTCCGTATGTAATCTCATTTTCGTTCCACACTGCGCTCGTGATTCTATATATATTGACCGTCTGTGCACTATTGCCTGAAGTATCCCAACAATAAAATTTGACAGATGTGATATCATCGTAGCCTGCTACTCTATACTCATTGCTATTATACAAACCAGGCAATTTTACTGCAACACGACCTGCGCCATAGGTTGAGTCAACATAACCAATAGACAGGTATTTATAATCCCCATAATTTTTAGTCGGACGATTAGAAAACAGTGTAGTGTCCTCAATAGCGCCGTCGCCCATAGCGGTATCCGAAACGGTAAGCGTCGGGTCGATAGTTACGGGATATACCGTCGTCGGGTCGATAAGAAATTCTTCGGGAGCGGATAACGAGATAATATATTTCTGACCTTCGGTAACCGTCGTTACGGTCATAGTGCCGTATTCGGGCTTGCCGACTGCATCGTATACTATCACCTTACCCAAGTTCAATACCGCTTTTGAAGATTCGCTCTCAGCGAGATAATATCCGTTTTCGTTACAATACAACCCCAAGCCGTCTGTTTCAAGAATGAAACTAAACAAAGCATTGGGAATATACTTGTTTAAAATAATATCTTCTTTTACACCCGAAAGCATAGGTGTGTATTTTAAAACAGTATCGCTTCCGAAAAATCCGTCGTAAACGACTGCTTCGCCAGCCTGACGGGCGGGAGCTGTTCTCGCTGTCGATTGGGGAGTGATTTTTACCTCATATCCGTTATAGGACATACTTATTCCCGAGGTCGCAGAGATGGGTATATGTAGATCAAACTCATTACGGGCAATACCGTAACCGTCAGACTTACTTACCAAAGAAATATCCTTTTCCTTAACGTCACCGTTTTTATCGACGTACTTAACGTTTTCATCCATATAGTAGATGCTTTTGGTACCGTTAGCGTTCAAAAAAACGTAGGTGTTAAGGTCTTCTTCTGAATGAAGACGTTCTATGTGCGAAGCTTTATTAAAGGCTTCCGCATTTACGTATTTTGAAATCATGCTTTCTTTTGCAATACTTGGATGATCTATGGTAAGCAAAGCATCGTTTGGTTTAATAGCTTCTGTTTCGGATAAGCCGATATCGTTTAGTTCTGAACAATCTGAAATGTTACCCTTTTCGGCGCTTTCTACCAAACCACTGCCGTCAACGGCAAAAACAGTTAAAAGCTGACTGCACATCGAAAATACGGTGCAAAGAATCAGTAAGAACGAAATAAATTTTTTGTGTTTAAACGTAAATTTTAATAACATTTTTTACCTTCCTTCTGCTTTAAATGATGGATGACGGTTTAAAACCGTTAAAAACCATTGGTATCGCCTCCGACAAAGTAGCTTTGGGTATTATTTACCCTTCTACTATAAACATGTCGGCAGAAAGAAAAATGTCTATAAAAAATTTAAAAAGTTGGGGAAATTTATGTTCGTTTTCGAGCAACCGTATTCAAAAGAAATAAAAGCAAAAAACTCCTTCAATACCTAAAAGGCGATGAAGGAGTTCGAAAAGAACGCTATATGCATATCGGTCAAACAGAAAGCGCGGTTAACGGCAGACCTTCAAAGCCATAGTAACAAGTGCTACGGGTTCGACAATATGGCCCATCGGAATCACACCTTCTTTCTTATTATTCCGCTTTCATTATAAACCTTTTTAAAGGCTTTGTCAAGGG
>JAZRTE010000025.1:0-44212 GCA_045651785.1 Eubacteriales bacterium
AAACCGACGGAACCGATTCATTCAATTTCCTTTTCGTGACCGATCCGCAGATGGGCGCTTCGGGTGATTTGAATAACGACGCAGCTAATTGGAATGCAACGCTTGAAGTGGCGGAGGAAATGTTCCCCGATACCTCGTTGATCATTTCTGCCGGAGATCAGATAAATTGGGATATCAGTGAAGCACAGTATCGAATGTTCTTTTCTCCAAAAAACCTCACCTCGCTTGCGTTAGCGCCCTCAATCGGCAATCACGATGCGACGTCCTCGCTTTTCTCCGAGCACTTTAACACTCCAAACAATACTTTGAACGGTAAAGCTTACGGTGCGACGGAAGCTGGCGGAGATTATTGGTATACCTACAACAATACGCTGTTCATCCACTTAAATACCAATAATTTGAGCGCTGCAGAGCATAAGGCGTTTATTCAAGCGGCGTTCGATGCAAACACCGACGTAACCTGGAGGATACTTGTGACCCACCAATCGCTCTTCAGCGGCGGCGGAAATCATGTTAAGGATCCTATCGTGGCTTTGCGCGAAGTGCTTGTTCCCGTTATAAAGAATTTTGACTTCGACGTTGTTCTTTCGGGACACGACCACATTTATTCACGAAGCTATATGATGGTCGACGGATATACTCCCGATACGTCTAACGGCAAGAAGCAAAGCGTCACCGACCCCGAAGGTATACTTTATCTTGTCGGCGGCACAGCGTCGGGCTCGAAGCATTACGGTCTTTTAAGTGATGCGCAATCGCCTCACGTTGCATTCAAGACGAATCGCGTCGTTACCTTCACTAACATCGAAATAACCGAAAAATCGTTTAAGTTGACCACTTATCGCACAAGCGACAAGGCTGTGATCGACACGTTCGAGATTATTAAAAATAACGAGTATAAGCTCGGAGACGTAAATAACAACGGCGAGGTCGAAAAATACGATTATATCCTCGTTAAACGCGCAGTAATGGGTACCGTAACTCTTACCGACGTTCAAAAAGAAGCGGCGGACGTAAACAGGAAGGACGGCGTTGAAAAATACGACTACATCCTCATTAAGCGCCGCGTAATGGGTACCTACGTAATAGGTTAAACCGCATAACAAAACGACAAAACACCCGAAGACCGCTTCGGGTGTTTTCATTAGAAAAAGCAGCTGCGTTATTTGTACAGCTGCTTTTTTCTTGATTTTTTATTAATTCTCTACGATAGTGACGTCAATCTTGATGGTCTTGAATCCGCCGCATCCGTCTGAGATCATAATTTCAATCTCGTCTGTGCCAAGGTAACCTTCCATCACCGTGTACGCAAGCGTGCCGTTTTCACTAAGCTGAACTGCACCGTAGATAGGCGTTTTGACGAAACGAACGTCATAACCCTTCACATCGCCGATGTTAACACTCTTGACCTGACGCTTTGCGTTGACAGTTATCGAGTGATCGGTAAACTGATCAAGCGGCTTAGGCTCCGTCTTGTTGGGGTGACGATCAAGCTCGCCGTGAATGTAAAGAACCGTATCGTCGTGAATCGCCTTGTTAAAGGGATCGGTATCGTTGCGGTAAATGGTGTATGCGCCGGGAACAGCGCCCTGATAGTAGGCGTTGACGCCGTCCATAAACCCATATTCATAACCGGCGCCGAGATATTCGCGGTATTTTCTTAAAGATTCCTCGCCCTGCTTGTTGGATTCGATCTCGATTTCGATACCTACACCGTAAAGCTTTGCAAGCTCGGCGATTGCCTTGAGTCTGGTAGGCTCTGTATCGTTAAACATATAGTTAGGCTGCCAGCAGGTTACGTCAAATCCGTAATAAATTGCGTTCCAAATACCGTAGTTGTAGTTGTAATAGGGAAGCCATACCGTCTTATAACCGAGAGAGTGAACGTATTTGTTGAATTCGATAACGGCTTTCGTATCGTGTGCGGTTGCGGGCGACCACATATTGGGACGCATATTTTCGACCTGCCAATAGAAGCCCATCAATTCAACGTATTCATAATCCTTTTCCTTAAAGCCCTTAAGCGCTTCGTCGACCATCCATTTAAGGCAGTCGTTGTAATCCTGAAGCGTTGAAACCTTCTTGCCGTTAAAGGTATCTCCGATGATAGGACAGTTGACTGCAAGCCAAACCTTTGCCTTGCCCTCAATGCCAAGCTCTTCGTTAATACGCTTGCGCGCAGCGTTTACGGCATCCATATTAAGACCGTCATAGTAGACTTCCTTGAGCCACCAAGAGTAGGTCTCGTTTCTTTCGGGCTGCCAGTTCATCGGTTCTCTTGTTGTAAAGCAGAAGGAATCGAAAAGAAGCTCATCAGCCTTTCCGTCTTCACCGGCAATGCACATATATTCGTATGCGGTCTGCTCGGTCAGCACGTGATAGGTTGTGCAGTGCTCGCCGACGGTGTTGCCGATGCCTGTCCAAAGAATGTCGCTTACGCCAACCTCTTCGGGATCGGGATATCTGCCGTAAACTATATCCTTATTGAGTGTTGCGGTCTTGGCGTTGGCAGGATTTTTCTTGCCCATGATCTCCCATTCGCCGACATAAACAAAGCTCGAGGTTTTGTTATCGGGAACCGTGCCAAAGGTAAGACGAACATATCTTGCTCTGTATTCGTCATCGAATTCGCAGTTTCTGATGTCGTGACCTCTGTCTGCTTTACCGTAATCGGGATTGTGTTCCGCAAAAACCGTAACCCAATCCTTGCCGTTTTCGCTGACGCTTATGTAGTATACGGGGGGAGTGCTCATACCCCAGCTTCGCTTATCCTCAAAGGAGATCACACAGCTGCTTACTGACATTATATGTCCGAGGTCTGCGACAACGTGTCTGCCCGCACCGCGGTGGAAAAGGAAATAATCGCTGTCGCTGGGATTATTGCCGCTGCTGTGATATTTGCCGTCGGTAAGCACTCTTGTCTTGCTCATTTTGCTGTTCGAGTGTCCCTTTGCAAGCGCTTCCCAATGCTCAATGTCGAATTCAACGCCTTCAAGCTTTGCAAGGTTTTGAACTGTGTTGTAGTCGGCATCGCTTTCGCTTACCTTAACGTTGGATTCGCCGAGGTTAAGCTCATAATCGTAAAAATCTTCAATAAGAAGAGAATGCTCAATCTCGCGTCCGAGCGTATTATCGATAGTGCCGTCTTCGCAGTATTCAAATGCCATGATCTCGTCAAGAACAAGGTTAGATCTTTCCTGCGAGGCAAAGGATATTCTGATATACTGTGCGCTTACCGCCTTGGGGAACGAGAAATAATAGTCGTACATAGCGGTATTGTTGAGATTCGTGGGGGTAACTATCTGACCGATCTTGGTGAAATTTTTGTTATCGTTAGATACCGATACGGTGACCGATTTGGGAAGACCTACGTCGTAATCGAGGATGCGGAAGCATCTTACCGAAAGATCTGCGAGCTTGTGCTCGTTTCCGCCGAGATCAAAATCAATGGCAAGCATCGAAGAGCCTTCCCAACCGACGTGAACGTTGGAATCGAATATAATGTCCATCATTTCGCCGTTGGTAAGCTTGTTACCGTTTTCGGGACGCTTCGCGCCTGCGGGTCTGCTCGGCTGGTAACCGCGCTTGTAAAACAGGTTCTTGACCTTGAGCGAGCGGTCGATGTCGTGCTGCATATAGCTGTCGATCAATGCGACGTTTTCGCTGAAAACGAATTCCGAAACCTCGGAGATATCCGTGCTTTCATCGACGGATGAATTGTTGTCTGCGCCGTCGCTGCTTGTTGCTTCTTCGCTGTTGCAAGCAACGAAAGAAAGTAAAAGCAACGCCGCGAGAAATAGTGCTGTTAGGCGTTTCATAAAAAGGACCTCATGGATAACATCGGAAAATATAGAATCCCGCCGTATTTTTTAACGGCGGGTTCTGAACGTAATAAAACGAAAAAATTAGTCTACAAGAGTAACGGGAACGTATTCAGCGAAGCTCTTGCCAAAGGAAACGCCGCCGCCGAAGCAAGCATAGATACCTTCGTCATCTTCGCTTTCATAGTCGATTTCTTCGCAGCAGCTGCCGAAAGCATAACCGAAGATCGAGCCTTCTTCAACTACGAAATCGATGTTGCCTTGCAAATCTGCCCAAGCGATTTTCTGTTCGTATACTTCATAGTCCTTCGCAACGCTTACCTTGTATTCGTGGTTGCCGTTGGACATAACCTTACCGAAGTGGTCGTAACCGATGTTCGAGCCGTCGGGCTGAGCGGAAATGGACCATTCGTTACCGAAACCGGAGTTGTAAGCTGTGCTCCAATCCCAATAAGGATCACCGTTGGGTTCGAGATACTTAGCCTCGGTGGGGTCGCCTGCAACCATAGCGGTCATAACGTGACGTCTGTGGAAGATGTGAGGCATGTTGGACATGTAGTCAGCGTTGTCATAGGTTCTGGGCTTACCGGTCTTCATAGTGATCGCGGTGTAGAGATAATTCTCATCCCAGGTCATGTAAAGAACCATATCGTAAGCTTCAGCCTTTTCGTCAGAGTTGTAGCTCCAATAGGTTTTGTCAAGATCAAACTCGATCTTGGTTGCGTATTCGTCTTTACCAACCGCGCCGTCGATGGTGGGAGCGGTTGCAGCCTTGCCGATTTCAACGTCGGGATAGGTGGGAAGCTCGTATTCTTCTTCTTCATCATCAGAGGTTTCGGTGGAAACGTCATCAGAGGTCTCATCGGAAGTTTCGTCAGAGGTTTCGTCAGAGGTTTCGGTGGAAACGTCTTCGGATGCTTCGGTGGAAGCTTCTTCGGATGCTTCGGTGGAAGCTTCTTCGGAAACTGCTTCGGATGCTTCTTCGGATTCGGTTTCGGAAGTGGAAGCAGCTGCGGAAGATTCTGCGGTGGAAGCTGCATTGCTTTGTTCGGTAGGTTCTTCGGAACAAGCAACGAGCGCAAACAGCATAAATACTGCAAGGATCAAGGATAATACTTTCATAATTTCCTCCTGTTATTTTGACCTGCGACTATGCAGATCATTTTTATATTAATACAATACTACCATACTTAAAGTTTATTTGCAATTGTTAATAATAACTTAATATACTGCTATCGGTTTATGCGAAATGACGAATTTGCTTGTTTTCTGAAATAAATCGGAGTTTTACGAGGAATTTCTCTGCTTCGATTGTATAATTAATATAGAAGCAACGGAAAGGAAAATGTGCTATGAAAATAAATGCAAAAAAGCTTTTGCTCCTCGCTGTACCGATCATTATGTTTTTTATATTAGTCGTTCCTTATAAATATGCAAATCAGGAGCTTATCGTCGATTGGCTCGGATGCGGCTGTCCTCAGCTCGACGAAACGGGCAATATGATCGAAAACAACTTCAATGCCAACGACTTCACGCGCGTTTTCTGGGCGGCAATTTCGGTCATAGCAACGTCGCTTGCCGTTTTTCTGTCAAAAACAATACCTTCTGAAAAGCGGTGGTTGCGTATTGCTTACGTTATTTTCGTGTTTGTTTCCGCAATATCGATATCCTATATGTTCTGTCAAAGTATGCTGTGGTGCTGAATAATTTAAAATAACTATTGCAAAAAGGCGAAAATCGGTTTAAAATGTTGCAAAGAAAAAAAGACTCTGAAAGGCAACCTCGATGAAAACCAAAACCGCGATCGATTCGCGAATTTTTATATGGCTTTGTGCGATAGTATATTTTACAAGCTATCTGACCCGTAACAGCTATAATGCCGTTATCTCCGAAATTACCTCAACGCTCGGAACCACTGCCGAAGCAACCGGCTTGATCGGCACCTGCGCGTTCCTGACCTACGGCATCGGACAGATAATTTGCGGAATAATCGGCGATAAAATATCCCCGCGTCTTATCATTCTGTCGGGTATAGGCGCAACCACCGTATGTAATGTAATAATGCCGTTGTTAAACGGTAATATCACGCTGATGACGGTAATTTGGGGAATTAACGGCTTCGCACAAGCGATGTTCTGGCCACCTCTTGTTCGATTGATGGCAGAGCATCTGTCGAAAGCCGATTACAATAACGCCGTCGTCTCGGTAACGATGGCATCCTCGATAGGTAATATAATGCTCTATCTCGTATCGCCGCTCTGCATTTCCGTCTGCGGCTGGAGCCTCGTGTTTTACATAACCGGTGCCGTCGGCGCGGTGATGATCGTTGCCTGGTGGATGGGCACCCGAAAGCTACCCGCAAAAACGAATGAAATACAAGCGCAGGGAAGTGATAGCGCGGATATCGGTTCGAAAACCGAAAATTCGTCTGTTGCAAAGATCGTGCTGTCCTCGGGAATGCTGCTCATTCTCGTTGCGATCGTTCTTCAAGGAATGCTTCGCGACGGCTTGGCTACCTGGATGCCCTCGCTCGTCTCCGACACGTTCGGTCTCTCGAACGCCGTTTCGATACTTACGGCAGTGCTGTTGCCGATTTTTGCGATAATCGGAATAAAGCTTGCCTCTGCTATCGAAAACAAACTGAAAAACGAGCTTCTTTGTGCCGCCCTGCTTTACGGTGTCGGCTTCGTGTCTTCGCTGTTGATGTTGCCTCTGCTGTCGTTAAGCCTTGTCGCATCGGTAATATTGATGGCGTTCATCACCGCCGCGATGCACGGCGTAAACCTGCTTCTTATCAGCCGCGTACCGCTTCACTATGCAAGGTTCGGCAAGATTTCAACGGTTTCGGGCGTGCTTAATGCCTTCACCTATATCGGCTCAGCCGCATCCACCTATGGCTTTGCGGTGTTCTCCGAAAAATACGGCTGGTATTTCACGGTCGGCTCGTGGGCGGTCATCACCCTCGTCGGCGGCGCGGTGTGTCTGCTGAACGTCAGAAAATGGAAGAATTTCGGCTGATCGCTTCATTTAGTGATATTAAATAATTTTATGAGTATAAAAATACCGTTTCCGGACCTCGGCAACGGTATTTTGTTTGTTTAAAACGAGGAATCGCATTTTAATGTATAATGTTACAAAAAATGCCAAAACTTTTTCATAATAAATTCATAAAAACTATTGCTTTTCATGTGCTGTTGTGATAAAATCAGCACTGTATATAAGTATCATGTTCGGATTTTGTCTGCGGGTCATCTGCCTTAAATTGATTTGGCTTTTGACCGATTTTTAAACATCAATTTTAGCAAATACTACATGTAGCGTTTATTTCAGGTAGTGAATACTATAATTTGTGAGGGGAGTTGTCACCGTGAGTCCGCAGGATATTCGCAAAACGTTGATTTCGAGAACGATAAGCGTCATTGCCAATGACGGTCTTGATAAGACCACTACTAAGGCGATAACGACCGGAACCGGCATTAACGAAGCGTATATTTACCGTTATTTCGCCGGCAAAGAGGATCTTTTGGCAAAATCCTTTGAAAAATTGGATAATGAACTTCTTGATATAGTTATGCAAGAGCTTCCCGTTATGAGCAACTGCGATTATGATTTCAAAACGCGCGGAAAAATGTATTTCACCGCTGTTTGGAATTTTATGCTCGCTAATAAAGAGCATTGCATCGCGTACGTCCGCTATTTCTATTCTGCTTATTTCACAAAGTATTCGGTCGGTTTTCATCAACAGCTTTTTATTCCGCTTGTTGATAAATTCAGTGAAGCGTTTGTTGAAGAAGCCAACGTTTGGATGATACTCAACCACATCCTCAACGTAATGCTTGATTTTGCAGTAAAGGTTCATAACGATCAAATGCCTAAGGATGACAATTATTCCGATCACGTATTCCGTGTTATTTATGAATCGGTGCGGCAATATTTCAAAGAAGACAAGGAGTCCAAAATTTCAGTATGAAAAAAGCAGTTGGCATAATCAGAACGACAGCCGTATGGCTTGTTGTGTTGCTTGCGGTATCGATGATGATCTTCACCGTCGTTTCCGTAACGACCTTCAACCGTAACGACCGCAGCTTGTTCGGCTATAAAATGTACATAGTAAACTCCGACTCCATGGCGGCGACCGATTTTAATGCAGGCTCGCTTATCCTTGTCGAAGAGGTTGACCCCTCGACCCTTAAAGAAGGCGACATCATCACCTTTATGTCGCAGGATACCGAAAGCTTCGGCGAAACGATAACCCACAAAATTCGCCGCTTGACCACCGATGCCGAAGGAAACCCCGGCTTCATCACCTACGGTACCACCACAGGTGTTGACGATGCAACGGTAGTAACCTTCCCCTACGTTCTCGGTCAGTATCGAACCGCTATCCCCGGTCTCGGTACCTTCTTCAATTTCTTAAAAACCACCCCCGGCTATTTCATCTGCATCTTCGCACCCTTTATGCTTATTATAATATATGAAGGAATTAAGTTCTTCAACCTCTTCCGCAGATACAAGAAGGAACAAATGAGTGAAATGCAGGAAGAACGCGAAAAGATCGAAGCCGAAAGAGAAGCAAACGCAAAGATGCTCGAAGAACTCAAAGCGTTGAAGGCTCAGCTTGAAGGCAACCAAACCCAAACCGCTCCTGCCGAAACCGAATCTGCCGAAGCTTCTGAATCTACCGAAGAAACCAAACCCACCGAAACCCCCGAATCCGCCGATTCGACCGATGAATCGGAAACAAAGGAGTAACCAATGACCGCATTTAAAAAGGTATGGAGCGTAGTCACCACCATTCTGGTCGTGCTTATGGTTCTGTGTGCAGTGTTTTTAATGGGCTCTCGCCTTGTTGGATTTGAATGCTATACCGTCATTTCCGGCAGTATGGAACCGGCCTACAGCGTCGGCGACCTGCTTTATGTCGGTGAGGTCGATCCTACGGAAATCAAAGTGGGCGACCCTATTACGTTTATATTGAATGAAAATTTGGATGTAGCAACCCACCGTGTCGTTCGTGTTGATGCTGAAAATGAACGCTTCTACACCAAGGGTGATGCGAATAATGTTGAAGATGCCGAACCCGTACACTATAAAAACGTTGTCGGCGTTCCCCAATTCTCGATCCCCGTTCTCGGCTACGTTTCGGATTTTGTCCAAAACCCTCCGGGAATGTATATAACCATCGGTATCGGTATATTGCTTCTTATCCTCGTTTTCTTGCCCGATATGTTAGGCAAAAAGAAGAAGGAAGCGACCGACCCCGAAATCGCGGCGGCTCAATCCGAAATCAACGCCGCTAACGAAGAAAATGAACGTCTTAAAGCAGAGCTTGAAAGACTTCGTGCCGAAATGACCGCAAAACCTGCCGAAACGGCTGAGGAAACGACCGAAACCGTTGCGGAACCCACCGAATCGGCTGAACCTGTCGAAGAATCGACCGAGGAAAAGCCCGAATAAGCTTGGTTTCGAAATTGTGCCGAAAATTGTACCGATTGAAAAGCACAATTTGAAATAAAAAAATATTAAAGAAAGGAGGAAAAGGGCTCCATGAATTTCTTAAAACCTGAAAAGCAAAAAAACAAAAATAAATTTATTAAAGGAGAAAAAACCATGAAGAACACCAAACTCAAAGTGTTGGTTATCACTCTCGCAGTGTGCTTGCTCGCTATGGGCTCTCTCGGCACCCTCGCTTGGTTCACCGCAGAAGATGAAGTAACCAACGAATTCCTCATTGCGGATTCTGATGATACCGCTGATGAAATCTTCTCTATCAATGTTTGGGAAAAGGATGACGAAGGCAATGTGTATGACGACGAAGGCATCACTTATCCCGACATCCAACCCGGCGACGACCTTTATAAGGAAGTCAACATCGAAAACACCGGTTACTACGATCAGTACGTACGTGCTACCGTAACCATCACCGGTGCTGACGTATGGTTCGACGTTTTTGAAGAAGCTTTCTTCGATCTTAACAAGTTCGCTACCGACTTGAACACCGCTTTCGTAGTTGACCGTATTGTATTCAATGCTGATAACAACACCATTGAATATACCCTCTACTACAACGATGTTCTCAAATCCGGCGATGTTGTTACTCTCTTCACTAACATCAACATCAATAAAGATTTGGATCAGTATCAAGCTGCTGCACTCGTTGAAAACAAGTTCAACATCAACGTTAAAGCTGAAGCAGTTCAGACCGCTAACGTTGGCGACAACGCTAAAGACGCATTCGCATTCGTTGAAATGGGCAAAGAATCCGGCGAATTCCTCGTTGCTGATACCGCTGCAGGCGCATTGAGACTTGCAAAGATGTTCAACACCAACGAAGCAGACACTGGTCTCAACTTCAAAACCCAAAGCGACATTTCGTTGGATTTCTCTGAAACCAACGAAACTCTCGTTGCTAACTATGTTCAAAACCAAGGCAAATTGGAAGTAATTGGCGGTACCGCTAACGTTGGTACTTCTGGCGACTACGGCTTTATCGCTTCCGGCGCAAATGCTGAAACCATCATCAACGGCACCGAAATTAAAACCGAAGGCGGTAGCATTGCTGCATCTAACGGCGCAAAGGTTATCTTCAATTCCGGTAAGGTTAATTTGGTTGGAGCTACCACCAACCCCCGTTACGTTTTCTATGTAGCAGGCGGCTCTGAAGTTGTTATCAACGATGGCGAATTCAACTTCACTGCTAAGACTGTTAGACGCGCTTACATCTATGCAGATGCAGACTCTACCGTTACCATCAACGGCGGTACCTTCGGCACTGCTTCGACCAAATCCGGCTACACCGCTGGTATTATGGGCACTGGCACCGTTGTTATCAAGGGCGGTATCTTCGGCTTCAACCCCACCACTTGGGTTGCTGACGGCTACGTAGCTAACTACGACGATGCAGCTAAAACATGGACCGTTGTTGCTAAATAATTAAATTATTTAGTAACCTTTCGTTCCTTTTCCTTTAAACTAATATTTAAAGAACCGTTCGTTAACCCCTCGGCTTTGGGCTAACGTGCGTTGGTAAAACCCTTTAAAAGCCAAACTATTAAGAAAGGAGAATGCCTTTATGAAAATTGAACAATTGACAATTTGCACAACGGGGGGGGGGGGCAACCCTATCTCGATTGGCTATATTGCACAACGCTTGTGGAGGCGTTCTCGACCTAACTAACTGCCTCCGTTCATTGGCGCTGACGGAGTGCAGTTCTGCACTTGCGCCAATGAAAATATTAAGGAGGTCATAGGTAATATGACAAAAGTAACTAAGCGTTCGCTTCTCACAAGCGCGCTCGCACTTGTTGTTTGTGTTTCTATGCTCATCGGCACCACCTACGCGTGGTTCACCGACAGCGTAACCAGCACAAACAACATCATTACCTCCGGTAATTTAGACGTTGAATTGTATTGGAGCACCAACGCTTCTGATTGGGAAGCTGTTGACGCTAATACCAACGTGTTCACTAATCAACTTTGGGAACCCGGTCACACCGAGGTTGTTTATCTCAAGGTTGTAAACGAAGGTACTCTCGCACTCAAGTATAATCTTGGTGTAAACATCTTTTCCGAAACTACCGGCATCAATGCTGCTGGTGAAACCTTCAAGCTTTCTGACTACATCGAATTCGGTGTAATCGAAACCGGTGTTGCTTTTGCTGACCGTGACGCTGCTCGCGCTGCTGTTACCGATGCAAAGATCATTTCCAAGGGCTACACCAAAGCAGCTTCTCTCGAAAAAACCGAAGAGAATTACGTTGCACTTGTAGTTTATATGCCCGAAACTGTTGGCAACGTTGCTAACTACAAGACCGGCACTAACGCTCCCGTTATCAACCTCGGTATCAACCTCTTTGCTACCCAGTACACCTTCGAAAACGACTCCTTCGACGAATTTTACGATGGTGGCGCAATCTGGCAAGGTGGCGTTGACTACTCTTGGTACGATGAAGATGCAACCGAACTTACCATCGGTTCTGCTGAACAGCTCGCAGGCTTTGCTGCACTTGTAAACGGCACTGCTGAATCGCTTACCACCTTCGCTGCAAACAGCACTCCTATCGTTGATAGCTTCGCAGGCCAAACCATTAAGTTGACCAGCGATATCGACCTCAACGGTCTCGCTTGGACTCCTATCGGTAATTGGGACAATGCTTTCGAAGGTAACTTCGATGGCCAAGGTCACACTATCAGCAACCTTTACATCAACGATGCTACTGGTGAAGGCATTGGTTTCTTCGGCGTTGTTGCAGGCTCTGAAATCAAGAACGTCACCCTTAAGAACGTAGATGTTAATGGCTATTCTATGGTAGCTGCTTTGGTAGGCGCTGCTTATCCCGCAGTTATTTCTAATTGCCATGTAACAGGCGATATCAACGTTTATTCTGAGTGGGCATATGTTGGCGGTATCGCAAGCTATTGCTACTATGGTACTCAGGTTGACGGTTGTTCTGTAATTGCAGATGCCATGGGTTCTATTACCTCTGCAACCAGAAACGGTGTTGGCGGTATCACCGCTTGGCTCCTTGAGGGCGACCACAAGGTTACCAACTGTACCGTTAAGAACCTTAATCTCACCGGTTGGACTAACGTTGGTTCGATCACCGGCTTCGTTCACTACAACAACACTATTGAAGGCTGTACCGCTGAAAACATCGTCCTCACCAAGACTCGTGGCGACGGTAACCCCGGTATCGGTATCGTTGCAGGTGGCTATAGCTACAGCGCAAATAACGCAATTACCATCAAAAACAATACTATTAAAGACATCACTTTGAACGGTACCCATATCGCATACAGCACCTACAACACTCTTTACGGTTCTGAATACGGCGGAGCTACCGAAGCAAACTTCGTGCTCGAAGATAACACTGTATCCGGTATTACTAACAACCTCGTTATAGTCAAGGTTATCAAGAACGTTGCTGAACTCAAAAACGCTCTCGCAAACGGTGGCGAATACACCCTCGGTGCAGATATCGCTCTTACCGAAACCCTTACCGTTGCAAATGGCGTTGATGTAGTTATCTACATGAATGGCAAGACCATCTCCGGCACTCTCGATGGTACCGGCACCAAGGATTTGTTCCTCGTTAAGGGTAACTTGACTCTCAAGAATGGTTCTATCGACCTTACCGCTACTGTAAATCAGGGTTGGAACGCAATGTCCTCCATTTTTGATATCACCGCTGGCGGTGCAGTAACTCTCGACAACGTTGTTGCTGAAAACAAGGGCGGCACCGATATGAACTTCGTTGCTCACCTTAACAACTGGGGCACTGCTTCCTTGAATGTTAATAACTCCACCTTGAAGGCTACTTACGTTCCTGTACGCGTATTTAACTCCGGTTACGATGTGAATAATGTTACCATCGAAAACTCTGTTATCGACGGCGGCAACCACTCTTTCTGGGTACACAACTACACTTCTGCTGACTTTGGCGGTAAATTGGCATCCGGCTCTAAGGATCCTTACGATGAAGTAAAGGTTAAGGCACGTCTTAACTTTGATATCCTCGGCAACGGCAACACCTTTAAGACCGGTAAGCCTTCTCCCATCCGTTACGGTATGACTGGTTCCATTTACTTCAACGATGAAGGTGTATTTGAAGTTAGCACCATTGAAGCGCTTCAAAACGCTATCAACAACGATGTTGCTTACATCTCCATCGCTAAAGATCTCACCGGCGACGTAACTGTTACTCAGAAGCCCGATGTTAAGATCACTATCGACGGTAACGGCAACACCTTTGCTGGTGTGCTTCTCGTAGACGGCAAATCCGCTACCTACACTACCGCTGGTCTTACCGTTAAGAACGTAGTGTTCAAGGCTGACAGCATTTCCGCTGATGCTTGCATCCAGCTTGGTAATGGCAACAACGCAACCCGTTACACCTGCAACGTGACTGTTGATGGTTGTACCTTCGACGTTCCCGGCGCAGTAGGCGTTAAGTCCTACACCGGCGGCGACAAGAATCTTGTTATCAAGAATTCTACCGCTACCGCTAACGCTCACTCCTTGCTTCAGGCTGCTGGTATCGACGGCATTACTGTTGAAGGTTGCGAAGTTTATTCCAAGAATGGTGCAAACTTCAACAACAGTACCGATGTAACTGTAATTGGTTCTACTTTTGATGTACAGGGTTACGCAGTACGCTTCGGCGCAGGCTCTGCTGCAACTGGCGACGTTGAATCCTACCTTATCAAGGATTGCAACTTGAAGTCCGCTTGCGCTGAGTCCGGCGATGCTGTAATCGTTCTTCGTGGTTCCGCTGACAAAGCAACTCTTACCATCACCAACACCACTATTACCGGTACTCCCGATATTATCAACAATGCGCAAAACGCAACTGTTGTTAAATAACTAAGAAAACAAGCCCGACCCGACTCCTTTCGGGGAGTCGGGCGGTAAGCAAAGGGTATAAAACCTAATGCTTGTATCTTTTGCTTGCCGAGGGCGAAAATAACCCTTTGGCAAAAGTGAAAGGCGAACCCGTCATTCGCCCAAGCTTTGAATTGTCATATTACCTATGAATTTCGGTTAGTTTTTAAATTTGAACCATTAAATTTAAAAATAATTCATAGGAGAAAATTACAATGGCTAAAAATGCAACAAAGCGCGCTTTAATTTCCAGCGCTCTTGCACTTCTTGTTTGCGTTTCTATGCTCATCGGCACCACCTTCGCGTGGTTCACCGACAGCGTAACCAGCACAAACAACATCATCAAGTCCGGTAACTTGGACGTTGAATTGTGGTGGAGTACTGACGCAAAAACTTGGACTGAAGTTGATGCTAACACTAACGTGTTTACTGATCAACTTTGGGAACCGGGTCACACCGAAGTTGTTTACCTCAAGGTTAAGAACGCAGGTACACTCGCTCTCAAGTACAACCTCGGCATCAACGTTGCATCCGAAACTACCGGTATCAACGTAGATAACGAACCCTTCAAGCTCTCCGATTACATTATGTACGGCACTGCTGACGTAGCTAATTACACCCGTGAAACCGCTATCGCTGCAGTTGAAGCTAATGCAATCAAGCTTAACGTTCCTACCAACAAGAACGGCTCTTTGGAAGCTGGTCAGGAATATACTACCACTATGGTAGTTTATATGCCTACCACCGTTGGCAACGAAGCTAACTACAAGACCGGCACTAACGCTCCCGTTATCAACCTCGGTATCAACCTCTTTGCTACCCAGTACACCTTTGAAAGCGACTCCTTCGGCAATGACTATGACGAAGAAGCTGCTTGGACCGGCATCGCTGATACCTCTTGGTACAACGATCAAGCAACCGAATTTACTCTCACTAACGCAGAAGAACTTGCAGGTCTCGCACAGCTCGTTAACGCAGGTAACACCTTCGCTGGTAAGACCATCAAACTCGGTGGCAATATCGACCTTAACAATGTAAACTGGACTCCTATCGGTACCAAGAGTGCTGAAGGCGAAAAGGCATTCTCCAGAACCTTCGCAGGTTCCTTTGATGGACAGGGCTACACTGTTTCCAACCTCCGCGTTGTTGGCGGTAACGCTCTTGGCTTGTTCGGACGTACCGGTACAGGCACTCATATCGAAGATTTGAACATTGTAAATGCATACGTTTCCGGTACTGACTACGTTGGTGCAATTGCAGGTTACGCATATCTCTCTGCAAACTGCATTAAGAACTGTACCGTTACCAATGCAACTATCATCGCAACTCCTTTCCAACTCGATAATGGCGAATACGATGGCGGTGCAAAAGCCGGCGCAATCGTAGGCTACGCACTTAACGGTAACCTTATCGGTAACACCGTTAAGGATTCCACCGTTGTCGCATACAGAGACCTCGGCGCAATCGCTGGTATGCTTGCTGGCGACGGTATCAAAGACCGTACTTTGACCGCAGAAGACAATAACGTTCAAAACGTTGTTTTGAGCTATACCTCTATCGCAGGCACTTATGCAGAAGGTAAAGTAAACGAAAATATGAACGACGTTGTTGGTCGTGTAGGCAGCAAATCTTCCGTTGGTACTAACACCGTTGGTACTGTTACCAAGGATGAAGGCAACAAGGGCATTACCCTTATCAACAACATCGACGAACTTATCGCTTTTGCTAACACTGTAAACAGCGGTGTTACCTATGCTGGCAAGACTGTTAAGCTCAACGCTGACATCGATCTTGCTAACATGGAATGGACTCCTATTGGTATCGGTTCCGGCTTCTACGGCACCTTCGATGGCAATGGCAAGACCATTTCCAACCTTAAAGTAACCGGCTATAACTCTACCGTTGGTCTTTTCGCTAACACTTACAATGGCGAAATCAAAAACCTCACCGTTAAGAACGCTTCCGTTTCCGGTCGTCTTAACGTGGGTGTAGTAGCTGGTAACCCCTACACCTCCAAGTACACCAACATCAAAGTTACCGGTCACGTAGAAGTTAACGGTATGGCATATGTTGGCGGCGTAGGCGGTAAGAATGCTTACGCTAACTGGACCGACATCACTGTTGATGTTGACGAAACCTCTTACGTAAATGCAGTTTCCACCGAAAATGGCACCAATTATAGAACTTATGTTGGCGGCGTTGTTGGTTTCAACGGCGAAGGCGGACACACCTTCAAGAACATCACCACTAACATTGACGTTATCGGTAACGTTCTTGACATCGGCGGTGCGTTCGGTATCGCACACTATGGCAACAAGTTTGAAAACATCACCGTTACCGGTGACGTAACTGGTCCCTCCGATGAAATCGGCGGTATCGCAGGTGTATGGAACAACGGCGGTTCCGATGTTATCTTTACCAGCTGCAAGTTTGAAGGCACCATCAACTCCACTGATTCTACTGACGTTTCCAATAACACCATCACCGGCGCACCTTATAGTGCTACCGGTAAGGGCTCTTTGATTATCGATGGCGTTAAAGCTACCACTACTGGTGACGCTAAATCGCTTGACGAAATTTTGATTAACGGTGGTAACGCATTGCTTACCAGCAATCTTAAGATTAACTCTAGCGAAACCACTGCAAATAGCGGATACGGCGCTACCGGTATTTCCGTAAAGGGCGGCGTTCTCGATGGTAATGGTCACTCTTTCGGTATTAACAACTGGGGCACTTGGGATGCAGCTATCCACACAACTGGCGGCACCATCAAGAACGTGACTGTTAATAGCGGTATGCGTGGTATCTTTATGGGTAGCGCAACTAGTGACGTATATATTGATAATGTTGTAATCGACGGTACCATCTACACCTTCAACTCTGATGGTGGTGACAAGAACTATGGTGTGTACATCAGCAACTCTACTTTGAACGGCTGGACCAGCCATTCCGATGTTCATAAGGAAGTTGTTTACACCAATTGCTCTTTCGGTGAGGGTCAAGGCTATGCATTCTGCCGTCCTTACGGTCCTACTTCTTTCGTAGGTTGTGATTTTGAAGCAGGCTTCGAAGTTGAAGCAATTGGCGCAGTTACCTTTGAAAACTGCACCATCGGCGGCGTTGCACTCACTGCTGAAAACCTCGCAACTCTCGTAATCGGCGGTATTGAAAACGCAACTGTTAAATAATTAACTTAAGTTAATTCAAGCCACCCGTCCTTAAACGGACGGGCGGCAATCAAGGTACATAAGTTTAAATATTTATGTATCTTGATTGCTGAATCTTTCAATAATATAAAAAGGAGGTCATTAAATTGGCAAAAATTAAGTTAAGAATTTTCGTTGTAGCACTTGTTGCAACTATTATGGCATTTTTTAGCCAATCCACCCTTGCCTTCTATTCGACTGTCGGAACTGCCACCAACGTTGTGACCTCCGGCAACATTCGATTCATTATCCACGAAATGACCGATCAAGGAACGGCTTTCCCCGAGGAGGGTGTTTATATCGTCCCCGGCGACATCGTTTCCAAAAAGGTTAACATAGAAAGCGATTGCGAGCATCCCTTCTATCTCCGTGTTAAGATCATCTATGGCGTCAATTCCCAAGAGCTCACGGCAGAGGATTGCTTCAAGCTTAATATTAACGAGGCTGATTGGGAGCTTCACGACGGCTGGTACTACTACAAGGGCATCGTTGAGCCTGGTATGACCACCTCCGACATTTTCTCGCACGTTGAGATCGTCGGCGCGAAGGTTGATAACAGCTATATAGGCAAGACCTTGAACCTCACCGTTAAGGCGCAAGCCGTTCAAAGCGAAAACAATCCGCTTTCCGACGGCAACACCCATTCCGCATCCGGTTGGCCCAAGGAATAGTGAGGTAGTGTAGATGAAAAAACTGTTTTTGGTATTTATCGTTTGCATTCTCGCGTTTTCCACGGTTCTTACCGCAAGCGCGGACAACGGCAAGGTTACTTACAGCGGAAATGCGGGCAACTTCATTTTCGCGCCCGGAAGCGAGCATTCGCTTACCGATCTTTTCCCGAATTTCAAGGGAGTAATGCCCGGTGACACCTTGACACAGCAGATCACCGTTAAAAACGATGCCGATGATAAGGTTAAGGTGAAAATTTATATCCGCTCCAAGGGCGCGCATGAGGATTCTGTTGATTTTCTTTCCCGGCTTCACCTTACCGTGAAGAAGAGCGAAGAAAACGAAATGGCATATATGTTCGATGCCGCTGCGAATGAAACCGCCCAGCTTACCGAATGGACCTATCTCGGTTTGCTTTATTCCGGCGGAGAAGTTAATTTGGACGTTAATTTGACCGTTCCTGTTGAGCTTGACAACCAATATCAAGACCAAATCGGATATCTTGATTGGGAATTTATGGTCGAAGAAATGCCTGCCGAGCCCGACGATCCTGTAAAGCCGGGTGACGACAGCAACAAGCTTTTCTATATCACGTTAATGCTTGGTTCTGTAATATTTTTGATTATTCTTTTGGCTTGGCGTAAAAAGGATAAGGAGAAAAAACAAAACACTGCACAATTCTAACAAAGGGGGAATAAAGTGGTGTCGAATTTAAAGAAAAAACCGTATAAAAAGATCGCTTTAGCCCTCAGCTTGTGCTTTCTCATCGTTTGGGGCATACTTGGTACTGGCGCATCGCTTGCGTGGTTTACCGATACCTCGAACGAGCTGAACAACATTTTCCATTTTGCCGATTTCGAGCTTAAGGTTTCCCACCGCACCGAGGACGGCAATTGGGAGATTGTTGACAGCGAAACGAAGATTTTCGATGAAAACGCTTTGTACGAACCGGGTTACGTTCAAGTAGTTTATTTAAAGGTTGAAAACCTGGGCGACCGTCCGTTCACTTTCCACACAGCGGTCAACGTAAACGATTGTGTTATCGCTACGAACGTTTTCGGTCAGAAATTTATGCTTCAGGATTTCTTGAAATTCGGTGTTGTATCCTCTAATACCGAAGCAGAAATGGATAACAGCGTTATCAGCCGCGACAAGGCGGAACAGATAGCCAATATGCCTCTGCACAACTATTATAAAAACGATTATGAAACCGATAACGCACTTTTGGCCGCTAACGGCACAAAGTATATTGCCATTATCGTGCGTATGCCCGAGGAGGTCACCAACGTAGCAAATTACCGCGGTGAGGATATTCCCAAGGTAGAGCTTGGCATTACCGTAAAAGCGGAACAGTTAAAGAACTAAAACCACAGTTAATACTCATTGAAAGGAGGTCGTACGTGTGAGAAGTCTTTACAACGAGTATTTCAAAATATCCGAGGACGGGAAAATACGCGAAAAAGTAATGATTACGCGTGTCGTTATGACGGTTGTTGTTATGGTCGTTTGCTTAACCGCAATGAGCTTAACGGCTTACGCATATTTTTCTCATGACGTTATCACCTCCAATAATGTTATTAAGGCGGCTCAGTTTTCGATCGATATAACGTCGGATGATGTTACAATAGTCGTTGTAAACAGCAAGACCTTCACTGCAACGCTTGAAAGCAACAAGACCTATGAGTTTACGGTTGTCGGCAAGGGCGATGCTTCGACGGGCTTCTGCACCGTTTCCGCGAAAGACGGTGTCGACGGTATTTATCACACTCAGCAAATATTCCAAAAGAGTGATAAAACCTATGAAAAGATCACCTTTTCGATCAAGCCGTCGAAGAAAACAGTTGTAACCTTTACTGCTCATTGGGGAACGTCTTCGAAGTATCCTCAATTCCATACAACCGGCAGCTCCGATTTGTATATCAAAAATAATGATACTGTTGAAATCGAAATCGGCGATCCGGTCAGCTTAAAAGGTCCTAAACCCGACAAGAATCAATCAAGCGACGACGTAAGTAAGGAAGAAAACAAGGACGAAAGTAAGGAAGAAAGTAAGGAAGAAAGTGCCGAGGAGTCACAACCCACCGTTAACGAAAAGGGCGAGATCATCCATATCGTTAAGGAGGGCGAAAGCCTTTCGAGAATAGCTGATCTTTACGGACGTAATTCGCGCGACCTTGCTTATTATAATGATTTGGAAAATCCTGACACCATAAAGGTCGGTCAAGAGATTTTAATACCGCCTTCCGATTGGAAACGTCCCAAGGATGAAGTCGTTTCGTCGGCTGAGGAATCGGGTGCCGAAACGTCGACTGAAGACTCTGTACCCGCTGAAAACGAAAACGTTTGATAAAAAGTTATCCGAACCGTTTTAAAACGGTTCGGTTTTCTTTTAAAGGGGATTGCCGAATCAACACGTTTGTGCTATAATCATTATGCAACAAAAGGAGATTGGAAGTGAAATTTATGAATTTCTCAGAGATAGCTGAAGCAAGACAATCCTGCCGTAATTATAACCCTGATCGTGAAGTAGAGCAGGAAAAGCTTGAAAGTATACTGAAAACCGCCCGTATTGCGCCCTCTGCCTGCAACGGTCAGCCTTACCAAATAACCGTTTGTAAGGGCGAAATTGCCAAGCAGGTAGCGTTGGCAACAAGAGGAGTAGGGCTTAATAAGTTTGCAACCGATGCACCGATAATGCTCGTTATATCCGAAAAGCCGTATGTTGCCACAGCCGCTCTCGGCGCAAAGCTTAAAAAGAACGATTACCGCTCGATCGATATAGGTATTCTTGCCGCGTACATAACCGCAGAGGCAACCGCTCAAGGGCTTTCTACATGCATCCTCGGTTGGCTCGACGATGCAGAAATACGCAAGCTTTGTTCATTAGACGAGCCTGTCCGTCTTGTTATTACACTTGGATATGCAAAAGAAGGCGAAAAACTTCGTGAAAAGAAGCGCAAGGATATCGAAACGCTCGTAAAGGTTATCGAACAGCCCGTTGCAGGAGAAAACGAAAGATGAAAAAGCTTCTGATAACCGGATTTGAACCGTTTGATAACGAAGCGATGAACCCGTCTTGGCTCGTTGTAGAAAAATTGCCCGATGTTATAAATGGGTATGAATTAACAAAGCTTTGTTTGCCCGTTGTGTTCGGCGAAGCCGCCAAAACAGTCATATCCACCGCTGGAAAAATTGATCCCGACGTAATATTGTGTATCGGTCAGGCGGGCGGCAGAAGTGCTATCACTCCCGAGCTTGTCGGAATAAATTATCGTTTTGCCAAAATACCCGATAACAGCGGTTATCAGCCAAAGGACGAGCCGATTATCAGCGTCGGAGAAACTGCATATTTTTCAACGCTGGCGGTTCGTAAAATGGCAGAAGCTATTAATGAAGCGGGAATAGAGTCGCAACTTTCATATTCCGCAGGCGCCTACGTTTGTAACGATCTGCTTTATACTCTGCTTCATAATTTTAAGAACACAAATAAACGTATAGCGTTTATACATATCCCATATTGCACCGAGCAAAATAAAACTCCGTCAATGGATATCGATACCGTTGTAAAAGCGCTTACAATCGCAATCGAAAGCATCGATAAATAAAAGTAAAGCCGATGAGTAATTTCTCATCGGCTTTTAAAGTGCGTTAACTTACTTGCTTGTTTCGGCAATAAACATATCGATCTGATCGGTTATAGTCTTAAGACTTTCTCTCCAGAATTCGGGACGTGTGAGGTCTATGCCTGCAATGGCTGCTACGTTTTCAACGCTGTCAACCGTGGTTGCATAAAGAAGCTCGCGGTACTTGGGAAGGAACGCTTCGCCTTCTTCAAGATACTTCGCGTAAAGTCCGCGCGAGAAAAGACCGCCCAATGCGTAGGGGAAGTTGTAATAGCTTAATCCTGCGCGGTAGTAATGACTCTTGCAGCACCACATATAAGGGTGTAAGCATTCGGGATCGAGTCCGTCGCCGTACGCTTCCTTTTGCGCGTTTGTCATTATCTTTTCAAGCTCGTTGGCATAAAGGAAGGTGTCATTTCTGCGGCGAATAACCTCATCTTCAAACAGGAATCGCGAGTAGATATCAACGATGATCTGAGTCGAATCCTGAATCTGGCTTTCAATCAGCTGAATCTTTTCTTCGCCCTCGGATTTGGCAATAGCATCGTTTACGATAATAAGCTCGTTAAAGTTCGACGCAGTTTCGGCAACGGGCATTGTGTATCCGGTGTTAAGAGGACGGTGTGACTGAATCTGCTGACCGTGGTATGCGTGTCCGAGCTCGTGTGCGAGAGTTACGACCGAGCCGAAGCTTCCTGAGAAGTTAGTAAGAATTCTGCTCTGACCGACAAAGGGAAGATTGGAGCAGAATGCACCGCCCACTTTACCTGCACGCGGATAAAAGTCGATCCATTCCTCATTAAACGCGCGGTCTACCATTTCGGCAAGATCGGGCGCGAAGGTTGCAAAATGCTCTACAAGATACTTATGCGCGTCCTCAACCGAAAAACTTTCGCTGCCGGCCTTCCCCATAGGAGCCAATATTTCGTACCAAGGAAGACCGTTTTCATAGCCCAGAAGCTTTGCCTTGTGACGGAGATACTTTCTGAAAGCAGGCATTGCCTCGCGCATTGCTTCAAGCATGGCATCAAGCGTTGCTTTCTCCATACGGGACTGCTTAAGAGTCATCGCAAGAGGATCGGCATATCCGCGAAGCTCTGCTTCAAGATTAACCTGCGCCTTTATGCTGTTAAGAGCAAAGGCAATGGAATCCTTTATCTTGTCATAGCAAGCAATCTCGGCTTCAAATGCAGACTTTCGCACAGCAGGATCTTCGCTGTCAGCAAGACCTCGTATAGCGGAGAGAGAAGTTACCTCGCCACTATAATCCACCTTGACAGTGGACGTAAGGTGCGAGAACAGATCGCCCCACGCCTTGCCGCCGGATATGTTCATCTTTGCGAAAAGAGCTTCTGCCTCGTCGCTCATCATATGTGATATGTCATTTTTTATTTCTTCAAAGTAGAATTTATATTGAGAAAGAAGCTCGTCGGATTCAATAACGCTGTCAAGATCATCAAGATTTCCCGCGAATTTCTCGAACATTACGTTGTCCTTTGTGGTGGATGCGATCATGGCAGAGATCTTTGTCAGGTACGATGCACCCTCTGCGTCACTGCTGTCGGCAGAACGGCGAAGGCTGAAATATCCCGCAAGTTTGCGCACCAAAACGGTCAGCTCCTCCTTTACCTCGATAACGTTTCTGAGCGTTTTAGCCGCATTATCCTTATCAAGTGCAGCAACGGTTTCACCGAAAACGGAAATGAGCGTCTTAAAGCGCTCCATATCAGATGCAAGATTCGGGTCGTCGATACCGCGGTAAAGCACGTCAAGTGACCAAGTGTTGTACATATCGTTTGCTCCTTTACAGTCGTTTAAATTTGTTTTAAACATTATATCATTAAAAAACGGCTTTTTCAATAACAAAACGAAGCTATTGAAGTATGAATAAAAATATGATATAATTAAATTAATATTTGCGGAGAACGACGCCTTTGAATTTAAGTATGCGGTGATATATAGAAATACAAGAAAGGGAAAAAATGAGCGATAAATTTTTATTTTTCAGTTCTGAAACCACACCTCCCGCAGGACAGTTATTGTCTGATATTTATCTTCCTATAGAAACAGAATTTAATCGAAAGTTTAGCGAAAAAAATTACGGTACAGAACTGGATAGAGTAGCTATAATTTGCGTTTGTTTTGCAAAAGAATGGATTGACTACAATCCTATTAATGAACGCAAATACGTTAGTAAAAAAAACAGATATGCCGATTTTCGTTTGTCATTGGATTTTGAACAATTCATGAAAGCTGATAATGATGCCCGTGAAAAGCTATTTCTTGATTTGGTCAAAAATGCTATCGACGTTCTATGTTTGCGTTTGCCAACTTTTTCAAAACATGAATTTCTTGACGATCTCAGTGAAATTGTTGAATCGGTCAAACAAAACGATAAGAGAAAACAAAGTGTTTCAAACACAATTTGTATAGATAGTCGTTTTATATTTATCGCAAATCACTGCCCTGAATATATAGGTGGAAACGAAGTTGAGCAAAGTCAAATATTGTCGAATATATATGATTCAATATCCGAAGACATATCGGAAGAAGAGCGCATTTCTATATTTATTAATCGTGTTACTAAAACTTTTAATATAGAAGACGACGAGTATCCCAAATGGACAGAAGCTCCCGAATGGCCTGTATGTAACGGAATACCAATGAAATTCATATCCCAGAAGAGGGATATGGGTAATTCGGGTGATATCCGCACCGAGTATGTATTCGAAGATATTTTCACAGGAGAACAACGAGTTGTTGAACAATTCACTTGATGTATTGCTCATGCATAATGGTGTTAACGGAAAACATACAGTATTGCATTTAAAAGACACCTTTCAAACTCGAAACTGTGAAAGAGTTATTAGAAAAGTTGCTATGTAGTTGTGAACCGAACCGTTAAAAACGGTTCGGTTGCATGACAATAAAGAGGGTAATTATGGAAAATATAAAATCGTATTTAATTGATTTTGCAGAAGGTCGAGTTGAAGTTTCTGACTTTCTCGATTATTGTAAAATACATCCGGAGGTTCTTGATTTTCTTACAAGCATAGCAGATACGAAATTCAAGACAACGATTGTGCATAAAGTAAGGGACGAAAATGGCTTTACCCGGTACATTCCCGAAGAATTGCCGTTCGACGCTAAATTATTCATAGATGAAGAAACTAAGACTAATGGCGGAACGATAGGAAAATATTTGAATATCCATGATCTGTTTTCAAATGTGTTGGTTGCCGCATTTCCGCACGAAAACATCATTATTGATGAAACTTTGCATGAGAAATATTGTTTTATGTTGGATGCTTGCCCCGAGTATATCGGCGGCGAACAAGCGGATGAATTGATAGAACAATTGTTAGAATCGCTTCCTAAAGAGTTGAGCAAAACAAAACGCATCAAACTTTTTAAAGAGCAAGTGAAGGAATTATTCCATATTGAATCAAACAAATATCCGAGATGGATCCAAAGTCCGGAATGGCCGATTGGAGAAAACGGTGTTCCTATGCGATTTGTTTCTCAAAAACGAAAAAAAGGCAAAGAGTATGAAACCATTCTGTATACAGAGTTTTTGTTTGAGGATGTAAAAACCGGAGAACAACGAGTTGTTGAACAATTCACTTGATGTATTGTTTAAGAATCGAGGTATTCTGTAAATGACTGAACCGAAAACGAAACCGTCTGTTCTTATCACGGGCGCATACGGCGGTATGGGCAAGGCGACGGTAAAGACTTTGCGTGACAACGGCTTTCGCGTCTTCGCGCTTGACAAAACCGTAGGTGCGGAAGAGAAAAATATAATACCCATAAAAGCAGATATAACCGATGAAAACAGCATAAAAGCCGCATTTGAAACGGTAAGCGGAATGACCGACGGGTTATTTGCCATAATTCACTTTGCGGGGATCTATATGCTCGACTCGCTTGTCGAAATGGAAAGCTCCGATTTTGAAAAAATATTCAAAATAAACCTTGGCGGCGTTTATCTTATAAACAAGACCTTTTTGCCGCTTCTGACCGAAGGCTCGAGGATATTAATAACCACAAGCGAGCTTGCACCGCTCGATCCTCTTCCTTTCACGGGAATTTATGCCGTAACCAAGAGCGCACTTGATAAATATGCCTATTCACTGCGAATGGAGCTGCAGCTTAAAGGAATAAAGGTCAGCGTTCTTCGTGCGGGTGCTGTCGATACGGGTATGCTCGGCGTATCTACCGATGCGCTCGACCGATTTTGTAAAAAAACCGATATTTACACCTGCAACGCAAGTCGCTTCAAGCAAATAGTCGAAAGGGTAGAGGCGAGAAGCATATCACCCGCCAAGCTTGCTGAGAAGGCTGCCGGTATACTCGCTAAACACTCTACGCGCTTTTCGTACAGCATCAACCGAAATCCGTTACTCCTGATGTTGAACGCTTTGCCTAAAGGACTTCAGCTTTGGATAATCAAACAGGTGCTTAAATAGAGGTAATATTACGCTATGAAAATCGAAAATAACGTATTGAGGCATTATCTGAAAAATGTATATTTTATCACAGGTACTGCGTATGCCGGAAAGTCCACCGCGGTGAAAATGCTCGCGGAAAAATACGGTATGGTTCTCTGCGCCGAAAATTATCATATGGCGGTGTCCGATTCGGTGGCAACGCCCGAAACACACCCCGACCTCTGCTATAACAGAAGCTTGACAGACTGGGCGGATTTTGTAACGCGCACACCCGATGAGTACGAGCGTTGGATCTTCAGCGTAGGCAGAGAAGCGGCGGAGTTTGAAATAGCCGAGCTTATTTCCGTATCAAAAGACAAAAGGGTAATAGTTGATACCAATATTCCGCTCGACGTCTTAAAGGAAATATCCGATTATAATCGTGTTGCGGTGATGCTTTGCCCACAATCAATGTCTGTTGATCGCTTTTTCGACCGAACAGATCCCGAAAAACAGTTTCTTCTAAACGTTATTAACAACTGTGAAAACCCCGAAGCGGTAATGGAAAACTACCGTAAGGGGTTAGAACGCATCAACAGTAAACAACACTACGATGAATACGCTGACAGCGGCTTTTTTACCGTCATCCGCGAGGACAACGGTATCGATACACGAGAAGAGGTTTGCTGCAAAATCGCAAAGCATTTTGGGTTAACGGATATGCCAATATGAACCAATACCTTAAAAACCTAAATAAAATCGAATTTGTCATCACTTACGCCTGCACAGGTCGTTGTAAGCATTGCTCCGAGGGCGATCATACGAATTGCGGTGAGCGAATCGATCCGGTTATCGCCGCGGACGCTGTGCGAAAGATTGCTAAAGAATACGATATAAAAACCGTGATGACCTTTGGCGGAGAGCCGCTTTTATATGCGGATGCCGTTTATGAAATTATGACCGCCGCAAAGGAGCTGAATATCCCCAAACGTCAGGTCATAACAAACGGTTACTTTTCAAAAAATGCCGAGCAGATTTGCGAGGTCACGAAGCGACTTGCCGAATGCGGTGTGAACGATTTACTTCTTTCTGTGGATGCCTTTCATCAGGAAACCATTCCGCTTGAAGCGGTTAAAATCTTCGCCGCCGAAGCAAAGAAAAAAGGCGTTCCGATACGCCTTCAACCTGCGTGGCTGGTGAGTCCGACAGATGATAACCCATACAACCGCAAAACGAGAGAAATCCTTAACAGCTTTTCCGATATGGGAATCTTTGAAAACGAGGGTAATATTATCTTCCCCGAAGGTAATGCGCTGAAATATCTCGCCGAGTATTTTATTGACAAGCTTCCCGAAAATCCGTATATCGAAGCCCCACTCGACGTGCGTTGCGCTTCGTTCTCGCCAAACGGCGACGTTCTTGGCGGAAACGTGTATCGGTGCGATATTATGGAGATTTTACGTAAATATGAACCTAATGAAAAAGCATAAAATGACCTATCAATACGTTACACTGCGGGAAAATCCCAATATAATGCGTGCCGCTGCCGAGTGGTTTCACAGCAAGTGGCGCGTTCCAATCGACGCCTATCTTGCGTGTATGAACGATTACTTGCAAGGCGAAACCGAATACGGCTGGTATCTTTGCCTTGACGGAGAGCGAATCGTTGGTGGTCTTGGTGTTATCGAAAATGATTTTCACAATCGTTTCGATCTCACGCCCAACATTTGCGCGGTGTATACCGAGAAACCATATCGCGGCAGAGGTATCGCAGGACAACTGCTCAATATAGCGGTGGAGGACCTGCGCTCCAAAGACATCTCTCCCGTCTATTTGCTAACCGACCACACGGGATTTTACGAACGCTATGGCTGGGAGTTCTTATGTATGGTACAAGCTGACGGCGAGGCGCAGATGTCGAGAATGTACGTACACAGATAATAAACGGAGAAAACCTATGGTTTTTATCCGCTACGGTGCAACAAACAGCATGGGCGGAAACGTGTATCGGTGCGATATTATGGAGATAATAAAACGCTATACTCCGCAGAAATAGTCCAAAAAGGAGAATTCACAGTATGGATACAAGCCGTTACATACGATACAAGCAAATGCTTTTCGCAAAAGGTTTTTCGGAAGCAAAAATGAAAAGCGGACGCTTCTTTCGCCAAGCAACCGAGCAAACCGCTTTTGTTGTCAATCTCGAAGACGATGGCGACAATTGCGTAACTATCCTTTACGGCTTTGCCTCTACTGCATATATGCTCGGTGACGAAGAGTGGTTTTCAAACCATGGCTCCGATGCCGAAGAATGTCAGGTAAGGAATATTTGCTGTATATATGACGAAAAGACCGAAAACGAGATTGGCGAAAGCATTTTGCAATTTTATAATCAATACAAAGATTATTCAAAGGCAGAGATACTTGCAGTAAAAAAAGAACGGCAAAAGGCGTTTCTTGCACATTTCGCCCGTGCTTTGAAGCCGCTCGGCTTCAAAAAGAAAGGAACAAGATGGTCGAAAACGATCGATGGCAAAAAAACTCTTTCCTTCGATGCTCAAAAATCCGCGTATTCGGATCAGTATTATTTCAATATCACCGTACACAATCCTTCCGATTATTATTCGGCCTTTTCTAACGAGCGTGTAGTTATGTATGGGAAAAATATATATAATTGGCAATTAATGACAGACGAACAGATAGAAAATCTGATTCAATTTACTTTGAAAACTTATATCGAGCCGATATTGAATTGAGCGTGTTTTATGATTGCCTGTGTTATCATACTTATGACAAGGCAAACTTGTAAAGCTTAAAGTAATAATTTTGGGAGTATAACATGGAATTCAACCCTATTGATAAAATACCTGAACTAACTAAAATGCTTCAAGCATATAACCCGATAATTCATTCGAAATCCGACGAGGGATATGATTGGTTGGAAGAAGATTCGTTTTGCATAGAAATACCAAACCCCTACGGAGGCGACAGCATCACGATAGAATGTGAAGATTGCGGAGAATTTACGGTTGGGTTTTCATATTATCATTCGCATTATTTCGCGCATAATTACGGATACAGCAATATGTGCGAGGAATTATCGAGCTTATTAAATAACAAATGTTGTTCTGCCGCCATATTCTGCGGAAGTGAGAATGAATGGCTCGGAAGCACATTGATTGAAACTGAGAAGCTATCGCTTCCGATTGAAAAAACATTCGACTTCGTATTTAAGCATAATGAGCGCAAAGAAAAGTTGCGCATAAACGGCGGCGAGGCGCGATTTGATTTTTGGGACAGTAACTTAAGCAAAATAATCAAGCTATAAAATCTCAAGTTATTTTGGTTTAACGAACGAATAAGGTTACCTCACGTCTTCAACCTTCGCGGTCGGTAAGAGCGACGTTTTAGACGGAAGCCTATATTATGGAGATTTTACGTAAATACAGAGGACGGCAATGACAGATAACGAAAACGCTTGGGACAAGCTGTTAAATATAAAAACAAGCGGTCGGGATGACACAAATGCAGACCTTTACCGTTATCCATACGAGCCAACGCCCTACTGTGTTTTGGAGCGCTTGGCGAATAGCGCTCTTATTCGCAAGGGTGACGTGGTTTTGGACTACGGCTGTGGGAAAGGGCGCGTTTCCTTTTTCATATCATATCAAACAAAAGCCAAGACCATAGGAATTGAATATGACGAACGGATTTATGCCCGTGCGTTGGAAAATTTGAAAACGGCAAGAGCAAAGGCAGACATTGTTGCCACTCGGGCAGAAGAATATGATGTTCCGCAGGATGTCAATCGATGCTATTTCTTCAACCCGTTTTCTGTGGAGCTTCTTCGTTCGGTTATGGCAAGGATTATCGAATCCTATTATACAGCCCCAAGGGAAATGTTTTTGTTTTTCTATTACCCGTCGGACGAGTATATGTGTTATCTTGCCACAATTGACGAGCTGGAATTTTACGACGAAATAGATTGCGTCGACCTTTTTGACGGTAACAACCGCAGGGAACGGATAATGATTTTCCGTTTGCCTTTGATGGATATGTAAGCGACAAGGAGCTTTGAAAACAATATGAAAACTACAGATGCTGGATATATAAACAAAAACAATCAAAAGAATCTCGGTTACCGAGGAATATCCGAAACTCACTATAACCAGAAATTTTTCGAAATGGAATGCCTTGATTGCGGACACAAATATATGGCTAACGGTTGTGATGTATGGCTTAGAAAATGTCCGAATTGTCAAAACAAAAAAGCCGACCCCAAAACAAAGATAGAGTCAAACATAATCGGGAGTTTTCCGTCCTATAAGACAAAAATTAACAAAAACAGTGAAAATCCTAAGGTTGGAAGAGAATTTCAAGAAAAAGTCAAGCGGTGGTTTGAAACGAACACAAAGTCAATGTTTGAGTTAGAGCGACCTATTTTTATAGGAAATCCTGCCAAACTACATAAATTCGATATAGCAGAAAAATTTGAAACTATAGTAATAGAATGCAAATCCTATACTTACACGATTAGTGGAAATATACCCAGTGCTAAGTTGACAAATCTTAACCAAGCGGTTTTTTACTTTTCGCTTTTGCCAGCCCAAACCGAAAAAATTTTAGTAATGGCTTATGCCGTTCATCCCAAAAGAAGGGAAACCTTGGCAGAATATTATTATCGAATTAATCGCCATTTATTGAGCGATGTGAAAGTTTTAGAGTTCAATATAGAAGCAAATGAAATGAGAAAAATAAATGACTAAACAACTTATGCACGACCCGATATTCCTTGCAGGAAAGTCGGAAATCGCAACAAAAGAAGATTTACAAGTCGCGCAAGACCTGCTTGATACGCTCATAACGCACAAGGATGGCTGTGTCGGTATGGCGGCGAATATGATCGGTGTCCGCAAGCGAATCATAGCATTCCTTGATGAGAGCGGGAAGTCGCCGACCTACACGGTGATGCTCAATCCCGAAATTATCAAAAAGGACGGCGCGTACGACACCGAGGAAGGTTGCCTTTCGCTTCTCGGCGGTCCGAGAAAATGCAAACGCTATAAATCGATCAAGGTAAAATATCAAACCACCGAGCTTCAAACGCGCATCAAAACCTACACCGACTGGACAGCGCAGATTATCCAGCACGAGGTCGATCACTGTAACGGGGTGTTGATATAACCCGATTCAACGGAGGTTTCAAATGCAAACAAAAAAGGTGATAGTTAGCCCTTACGACGAAGCTTGGAAATCAGCTTTCGAAGCAATCAAGCGGGAAATAGAAAGCGCTATCGGTGATTTAATTCTCGGTATCGAGCATGTTGGCAGTACGTCGGTAGAAGGAATGTCTGCTAAGCCTTGTATTGATATTGATGTGATAATCAAGGACTACTCGGTATTCGACACAGTCGTTGGTAAATTAGAATCGATTGGCTATACCCACGAAGGCGACCTTGGAATCAAGGATAGAGAGGCATTCAAATACACAAATAAGCCGCACTTGATGAAGCACCATTTATATGTGTGTCCGCAGTATTCCGAAGAACTGCACCGCCATATCACTTTCAGAGATTTTTTAAGAGGTAATACGGAAGCGGTTAAAAAGTACAGCTTGATAAAGGAAAACGCCGCAAAACTATTTCCGAACGATATTGATAAATATATCGAATACAAATCGCCTTGTATCGAAGAACTATATGCGCTGTGCGGTTTGAAATAGCGGTTAATAGAAAAAATACATAAGGAGAACAAAAATGAAACGTGTTTATGATTTCTTGAAAAAAGCAGAAACCTATTATCTTGCAACGGTTGAGGGCGACCAGCCAAGAGTTCGTCCTTTCGGCACAATTAACGAATTTGAGGGCAAGCTCTACATACAGACGGGTAAGGTTAAACCCACCTCAAAACAGCTTCTCGCAAATCCCAAGGCGGAAATTTGCGCGTTCACGGAAGGCGCGTGGGTTCGTATCGCTTGCGAGCTTGTCGAGGACGACCGCTTTGAAGCCAAGAAATCTATGCTCGATGCCTATCCCAACCTTCGCGGAATGTACGACGAAAACGACGGCAATACCCAAGTGTTCTATATGAAGAATGCCGTTGCGACCTTCTGTGCATTTGGCAAGGCTCCCGAGGTTGTGGAGTTTTGATTTATTATGACTAAGCAAGAATTTCTTGAATACTGCTCGAATACATACGGAACGTTACCGGACTATCCCTTTGACGAGGATTTTGAAACGGCGGTGCTTCGTCATAAAGACAACCGCAAGTGGTATGCTATTGCGATGCGCGTGTCAAGACGCAGGTTCTGCGAGGACAGCGACGAGGTGGTTGACGTGGTCAATCTGAAAATTCCGTTAGAGCTTTTCGGCGCGTTCGATGCGTTCGGCGGTGTCTATCCTGCCTATCATATGAATAAACGCCATTGGATTTCGGTGCTTCTTCCCGACGTATCGGACGATTTACTGCACCACTTAGTGGATTTGAGCTTTGATGCAACAATGTCCAAAAAGAAAAAAGCCAAATAGCATCTTGGAAGTGTATTGTTGGGAACCTTCCATTTCCTCTGAAGATGAAATATGAGTTGTAATTTAGGAGGTGAACATATTGTCGTCTTACAGTGAACTGATAAAGAATTTTGAAAAGATACGCACGTATATGCGTGAATTTTATGTATACGGCTTCAAGAGCCGTGAGGAATATAACAAGAAAAGTGCCCGTTCTTATGACGACGAACGCCGCAGAATGGAAAGCTGGCTCGGTGACTATATGAGCTTCGTCCGCACTCCCGAAGGCAAAAATGTGTTCATTTCCATTGATAGCCGCGTGTCACAGCATAATCCTTTTTATAAAGCACTTAAAGCGAAGAGCTTTACAGATGGAGATATCACACTGCATTTTATATTGCTTGATATACTTCATTCACCCGAGGTCGTTTTGTCTCTGCCCGAAATACTTGAACAAATAGACGGATATCTTTGTACCTTTGAAAGCCCGATGATGTTTGATGAATCCACCGTCAGAAAGAAGTTAAAAGAGTACGTAGAACAAGGTATCGTTATATCCGAGAAGGTCGGTCGAAAGATGCTTTATCGTCGGGCTGAAGATGTTCAACTCCCCGATATAACCGATGTCCTTAACTTCTACTCGGAAATCGCACCGTGCGGTGTTATCGGTTCCTTCTTGCTTGATAAGCAAACGGAACAAGATGACAAATTCGGCTTTAAGCATCACTATATCACCTCGGCGATGGATAGCAACGTAATTGCAACGTTATTTAAAGCCATGCGCGAGAAAAGCGTTATCACCGTTAACAATACCAGCCGACGCGTCGATGAGCCAAGAGAAAACAGAATCATTCCTTTGCGCGTTTTTATAAGCACCCAAAACGGCAGACAACACCTTGTTGCATATCAACCTGATTTCAACTCAATTAAATCTTTTCGTATCGATTATTTGTCTGACGTTAAAATTATAGAACCGACACCTCGATTTGACGAATTAAGAGCAGAGCTTGACAGTATGCAACCGAAAATGTGGGGTGTTACCGCAAAGAGGGACAGATACGGAAAGGAATGCACCGAGCACGTCGAATTCACCGTTAAGGTTGGCAAAGACGAGGAGCATATTGCTCGCAGACTTGAACGTGAAAAACGCATAGGATCTGTCGAGAAGCTCGATGAGCATACGTATCGTTTCTCTGCAGACGTCTACGATACAAGTGAAATGATTCCTTGGATAAGAACCTTTATCTGCAGAATTACCGAACTTCATTTTTCTAACAGAACTCTTGAAAACCAATTCAAGAGTGATATTAAGGAAATGTACCGTATGTATGGTATTGAGGAGGTGGATGTATGATATTCAACGAAATCTACTCTGCCTACTATAATGCGGTGGCTAAAATTATTGAGAGCATAATCAACAGTAATGCCGACGAGAAAACTATTAATAAAATAATCGAAGAAAATGCTTTTGGTGAAAGTATGCTAACCGTCCTGCCATCGCTCAAAAGTGGAAAGTGGCAGCTTGTCAAAGCAGATATGACTACCCCGATTCAGCATATTCCCACAATGCCGCTTACAACGATTCAAAAGCAATGGCTAAAGGCTATCTCTCTCGATCCGCGCATAAAGCTGTTCGGCATTGAATTTCAGGGACTTGATGATGTAGAACCTATGTTTACCTCGGATGATTACTACATTTACGATAAATACAGCGACGGAGATCCGTTTGAGAACGAAAAATACATAGAGCATTTCAGAACCATACTTTCCGCAATGAAAAATAAGCAAAATCTTAAAATAGAAATGCTTAACCGTAAAGGTAATACCGTTTATTCCCGTTGTATACCGGAAAGAATAGAGTATTCGGAAAAGGATGATAAGTTTAGGCTTGTCACAAGCGGTTGCCGTTTTATCAAAATAATAAATATAAATCGCATAACAAAATGCAATATTTATAACGGTGACACAATTCTGAAATCAACCCCGCCCGAACCCACATACGAAGAAATAACACTTAAGGTAAAAGACGAGCGTAATGCTCTTGAGCGCTGTCTTTTGCACTTTGCTCACTTTGAAAAAAGGGCAGAGCGAGTCGGCGATCATTACGTTTTACACGTTAGGTTTAACCGCGATGACGAACCCGAAATGGTCATACGCGTTCTTTCATTCGGACCGATGGTAGAGGTTTTAGGGTCGGAAAGCTTCAAAAAACTTATAATTGCAAAGCTAAAAAGTCAAAAAAGCTGTGAACTTAAATGAGTTCGCAGCTTTTTTTCCGTGATAAAGGAAAAATTTGGGGGTACAATGTAGACACAAAAGGCGCAGACAGCAATGTGCAAGCACATGACTTTTAATCATGGTATAGCTAATCAATGCGCCTTGCAAATATCGATGATGTGTTGATATCGCCTTCGTATTGTACTTAGGCAATGCCTTGCACAGAGTCGGTGGTTAAAGGCACGTACAGTAACCCTTGTAGGCTGAAGTAAGTATAACTTTGATTGCTAAAAAACCGTGCCTTGCTGTTCTGTTAACAGTGGTCAACTACTTATACCGTTGACGATTCAATTGCAGAACAAAAAAGAAAGACTCTTACAGCAAATCATACAAAGAATGCCGATTAATTTCGATTATCGGAGGTAATGGACCGAAAGGTTAAAAGGAGAGTCTTGACTTTTTCGAAAGACGCGAACAGCAAACAAAGTAATGCGTTTGTTTCACCGGGAGACAGCCGATTAATGATCGGACGGTTTGCAAGGTTCGAATCCTTGTATGCAGATAAATCGCGTCTTGACACAAAAGACACCAACAGCAATATCACTGCGCATTTGGCCTAAGGAAGGCGCCTGCTTTCGGGGCAGGAGTTACGCGAGGTTCGATTCCTCGTATGCAATAAAAGGGTGTCTTGATTGATAAAGGTGCTTACAGCAGTTTTCCTGCACCGAGGCGAAACACCTCGATAAAGCTATGCTCGGGCGCACCCCGACGAAGCACCTTGATATATGACCCGTAGCTCAGCGGCCGAGTGGGGGCCTCGAAATCCCCGTGACGGTGGGTTCGACTCCCACCCGGGTCGTCTCGAAAGGCACGAACAGCATGCTTATATTTGACGATTAGCTTTCTCGTAAAAAGCAGGGTACTGAAAATACCCATCATCGGGATATATTCCCGAATCACTTGTGCCTTGAATATTTTACCTATTTATGTGAAAAGGAGTGAGTTTCATGTTACAATATTTGAAACAGGAATCAAACAAAACGTTTACCGAAAACGGTGCCGCAACTCTAAAAACAACTCTATCCGATTGTTTGGATCTGTTTGCAACCGTCGGTGCAATTCGCCGTGAAAGCGACGAGGAAATCATCGCTCGTTTTATGCGTGCTTTTACGGAAGACAAGGATATTGCCATGAAGCTTCTGTTTTTTGCCCGTGATATTCGCGGCGGTTTAGGTGAACGCAAGGTGTTCCGCGTATGCCTTAATTGGCTTGCTAAAAATGCTCCCGAAACCGTTCGCAAAAATCTTTCATACATAGCCGAATACGGTCGTTTCGATGATTTGCTCGTATTGTTCGATACCCCGGTTGAAAAGGATATGCTGGACTTCATCCGAGAACAATTGTTTAAGGATGTAGAGGCAATGGATAATGGCGGCGAGGTATCTTTGCTCGGCAAATGGTTACCTTCCGTTAATACCTCCAACGCCAATGCAGTAAAAACCGCAAAGAAAATCGCACGTTTCCTCAAAATGGATGACAAGACCTATCGCAAGCTGTTAACTCGTCTGCGTGCTCATATCCGGATTATTGAAAACAATCTTCGTGAGAAGGATTATACCTTCGATTACGAAAAACAGCCCTCTAAGGCAATGTTCAAGTATCGTAACGCATTTGCACGTAACGACGCTGAACGATACAACGCCTTCTTAAACAGAGTTTCCTCCGGTGAAGCAACGCTACACACCGATACGCTTATACCCTATGAAATTATTACCCCATTTTTCAAAAGACAAGTAAGCGATGAGGAAAGAAAAGCAATCAATACCACTTGGAATTCTCAAAAGGATTTTGGCGACAATGAAAATGCGTTGGTTGTTATTGACGGCTCCGGTTCAATGTATGGTTGCGGTGAACCTATGCCTGCAACGGTAGCTTTGTCACTTGGTATATATTTTGCCGAAAGAAATACCGGTGTTTTCAAAAACCATTTCATTACCTTTTCTGAAAATCCGCAGTTGGTCGAAATTAAGGGTGAAGACATTTTTGAAAAGGTGCGTTATTGCCATGACTATAACGAGGTGGCAAACACTAATATTCAAAAGGTTTTCGAACTGATTTTGAATGCTGCAAAGAAGAATAATGTACCGCAAGACGAACTTCCGAAGAAACTGTATATTGTTTCTGATATGGAGTTTGACTATTGTGCAGAAGATGCATCCTTAACCAACTTTGAATATGCAAAAAAGTTATTTAAAGAAGCAGGATATATTCTTCCCGAGGTGGTGTTTTGGAATGTTGCAAGCCGCAACAGACAGCAGCCCGTAACCAAAAACGAGCAAGGCGTTGCTCTCGTATCGGGATGCACACCGAAATTGTTCTCGATGATTGCAGAGGGTAACGTATCCGCTATGACACCATATCAAATAATGTTAGATGTCTTGGGCGGCGAGCGTTACGAAAAAATAGCCGCATAACTTTTAGGGGTGGGATTTAGTTCTTGCCCCTTTATTTGAAAGGAAATTATTATGATAAATATAGTTGGCAAGTTTAATACTGCCGTATGTTATACAGATATGTTAGAGCCTACCGCATATTCTCAAATTGAAACCGTATGCAACGAGGAGGCCTTTGCAAATTCAAAAATACGTATTATGCCCGACGTTCACGCAGGCAAGGGCTGTACCATTGGTACTACAATGACTATTGTAGACAAGGTCGTTCCCAATATGGTCGGTGTCGATATCGGATGCGGTATGTACACCGTGAACTTGGGCAAGGTCGACATTGATCTTGAAAAGTTTGACGAGGCGGCACACACCATTCCTTGCGGCAGAAACGTTTGGGAGGGAAGACTTGAGCGATTTGATTTGACCGAGCTACGTTGCTACAGAAGCCTTAAAGACGCCAAGCGACTTGAAAGAAGCCTCGGCACCTTGGGCGGCGGCAATCATTTCATCGAAATTGATGCTGACGAGGATGGAAACAAATATTTAATCATCCACTCCGGAAGCCGTAACCTTGGTACTCAGGTCGCTGAATTCTATCAAGGTATCGCCATCGACTTAAATCTCGGCAAGGAAGAATATTTCAACAAGCGCGATGAGATCATCCGTACATATAAGGAGCAAGGTCGCAGAAGCGAAATTCAGTCCACCTTAAAGCAGTTGGAAAAGGAATGGGAAACCAAAGAACCTACTATGCCTCGTGAACTTTGCTATCTCTATGGTGAGTTTATGGAGGACTACTTGCACGATATCAACATCTGTCAGCAGTTCGCAAAGCGCAACCGCGAGAAAATGGCGGAGATATTACTTGAAAAAACAGGTCTTGCGGCAATTGAGTCATTCCAGACTATCCACAACTATATCGATGTAGAGGAGAAGATTCTTCGCAAAGGCTCTGTTTCCGCAAAGGCAGGAGAAAAGCTTTTGATCCCCATCAATATGCGCGACGGTAGCCTTATTTGCATAGGTAAGGGAAACGCCGAATGGAACTATTCCGCACCCCACGGCGCGGGTCGTTTAATGTCCCGTTCCGCAGCGTTCGAGCGGCTTACAATGGAGGAGTATGAGAAGCAGATGGCAGGCATCTATACCACCTGCGTAAATACCGCTACACTTGACGAATCTCCCATGGCATACAAAAATATGGACGAGATCGTTGCGAATATCGAGCCTACCGCACAAATTATTGCACACATAAAGCCCATTTATAATTTCAAGGCGGCAGAGTAATTTGCCGCCCTTTTTTAAAGGAGATGAAAGAATATGGAGGAATTGATAAAATTAAAGCTTAAAGAGATAGAAGAAAAGGAAAACATAAAAATTTTGCATTGCATAGAATCCGGCAGTCGTGCGTGGGGCTTTGCTTCGCCCGATAGCGACTATGACGTAAGGTTTATCTATGTCAGACCAAAGGAGTTTTATCTTCGCCTTGATAAGACTCGCGACGTTATCGAATGGCAACTTGACGACACGCTTGATATCAACGGCTGGGATATCTCAAAAGCGTTATCCTTGTTATATAAATCCAACCCAACCTTGTTTGAATGGAACTCCTCTCCCATAGTTTATAAAACCACAAAAGAGTGGGAGCAGATAGCAACCATTATAAATAAATACTTTGTTGCAAAATCAGGTTTATATCACTATCTTAGCACTGCTAAAAGCAACTATCGTGAATATCTTAAAGGCGAAATTGTGAGGGTTAAAAAGTATTTTTATGTTTTGAGGCCCGTGCTCGCTTGTAAGTGGATTTTAGCTGAGGGCACGCCCCCACCTATGTTGTTTAGTAACCTAATGGAAAAATACCTTGATGCGTCTATACGGACAGATGTTTTGAAACTTTTAGACTTGAAAATAAATTATCCCGAAATCGCAGAAGTCAAATGCTTTGATAAAGTTAATAAGTATATTGACCGCAACATCACCACTATAGAGGAGCTAATAAAAGCCTTGCCGGATACGCACGATAACGGCTGGGATGAGTTGAATAAAGTTTTTATTCATTGTATTGAAAATTCAATGATATCGCAACCTGCTCTGTCAATCATTGCTCTGCGGTAGGCAACGAAAAAAGAGATTTTTTCATTATGCATAGCGATGAGGTTATTGATAAAAAAGTGCTGACGCTAAAAACGTCAGCACTTAATTTTTTATTCGGTGATATTGATTTTAACGGTTATGGTCTTAATAGTTCCCATTCTGTCGGAAACCGTGAACTTTAACTCATCGTCGCCCTTGTATCTGCCCATAGCCTTAACAGTCAGCTTGCCGTCTCTGTTAAGCGTGATCGAGCAATATGTGGGCGAAACTTCGATACGGTAATCGAGGCAGGTAAGGTCGCCGAGCTCGATATCCGCGCTCTTGCCGTTGACTATCGTGATCTCTCTGTCTGTAAATGAATCAAGGTTGGCGTTTTCGGGCAGGTTGTAATTTCTGTCAAGCTCGTTCTTTGCGTAAAGCAGAGTCTCTTCATGTATCGCCGCTTCAAATTCGTTTTTCTTACGTTCTACGTAATACAAAGCACCGGGAACGGCACCCTGATAGTAGAGCGTCGGCGCGTTGATATATCCGTATTCAACGCCCTGGCCGAGATACTCGCGATGGTATCGAAGCGCCATATCGCCCATTTCACCGCTTTCTATCTCTACCTCGATGCCCATACCGTAAAGCCAAGCCAGATTTGCGGCAGCCTCGACTCTTGTGGGCGGAACGTAATAGAAGGGATAGTTGGGTTGCAACCAAGAAATATCAAAACCGAAAATATGGTTGTATTGATATTTGTTTCCGTTATAATAAGGACACCAGGATGTAATGTAACCCAAGCTGTGAACGTATTCGTTAAATGCTATACAAGCATCGTAATCATAGGATTTTGCTTTGTTCCATTCGTTAGGCTTAATAGCCTCGTCTTGCCAGTAAAATCCTACAAATTCGATGTTTTCGTAATTTTTCTCGTTAAATCTGCGGATGAGCTCGTCAACCTGCCATTTTAAGCATTCGTTGTAGTCCTCAAGCGTCTCTGTTTTCTTGCCCTTAAAAACGTCGCCGATAACGGGTATATAAACACCAATCATTATTTTTTCTTTATCATTCGTGCCCAAATCGGCATTTATCTTAGCCTTCGCCTTGTTGATAGCATCAAGGTTGATTCCCTCATAAAACAGACTGTCATAGCAGAAATTAAAAACCTTTTCTTTGTCTTCTGTTGCAGCGTGTGCGCTTCCCAAGCTGAGAACGAACGCATCCATATATACGTCGGTAGCCTTACCGTTCTCGTCAAGCTCCGCCATATAAGTAAGAGCTATCTCCTCGGTGAAAACGTTTGTTTCGGAATTGTTTACGCCATGCTGCTGAGCGGTAATTCCCGCAAAAAGAGCATTATCTATTCCCAAATCCTTACTATCGGGATATCTGCCGTAAACGATGTCCTTGTTTACCGTAGCTGTAATTGCATTTTCGGGATTTTTTCTGCCGATTATTTCAAACTCTCCGAGAAACACCATTGTCGGGCCGTCGTAAAGGGGCGCTGTCTGGAAGGTAAGACGGACGTATCTCGCTTTATATTCGTTGCCGAAATCGCAATTCCTCGTGTCTTTTACCTTTTCGACCTTGTTAAAGTCGCGGTTTTCTTCAGCATATACCGTCACCCAATCGGTTCCGTTTTCGCTTAAGCTTATGCAGTAGACCAAGGGCGTGCTCGTACCCCAAGTGTATCTGTCGAAGAAAGAAAGGGTGCATCCCTTGACCGACATCACTTTTCCGAGATCGGCTACCACGTTTCTGCCGCAGCCTCTCCAAAAGATGAAATAATCTTTTAGAAAATCGCCTCCGTGAAGCACACCGTCGGTAAGAAGACCAAGATCCTCTCTCGTGGAATTGCTGTTTTCGGTAGTAATAGCTTCAAAATGCTCTATCTGGAAATCCACACCCTCAATGGTGGCGAGATTTCTTATCTCGTTGTAATCGGCGTCGCTTTCGCTCACCTTAACGTCGGACTCGCCTAAATTAAGGTCATATCCGTAAAGATCGTTGATGGTATAATATTCGTCGCGATATTCGCCTATCGTCATATCGATAGTACCGTTTTCGCTGTATTCATATGCGGATATCTCGTCTACGAAAAGAAAGGTATTTTCCTGCGGCGCAAATAAAACGCGTATGTATCTCGCCTTAATACCCTTCGAGAAGGCAAAACGGTAGTTTTCTTTTGTGGTTTCGGGAAGGTTCTCGGGGGTAGTTATACGGCTGATCTCGGTATAGTCCTTGCCGTCGTTCGAAACGTAGATGGCAACGTATTTCGGAAGACCAATGCCATAAGGCATTGAGCGTAAGCAACCTATCTCGATATCGGCGATAACGTTATCGTTGCTGCCGAGGTCAAAATCTACAGCAACCGGGTTTCTGCCGTCCCAACATACGAACGTGTCTGTTCCGTACAGAAGGTCCATACGCGCGCCGTTGGTAAGCTTATTACCGTTCGGGTCGTTGTAGAGGGCGTTCACTTCGCGGCTGACGCTATAAGGCTTTAGGTATAACAAATTTGTTGCCTTTAAGCTTCTGTCAATATCCTCAGTAAGATATTCCTGTATTTTTTCAGCCGACTTGTTCCATTCAAGGTCGCTTTTGGAGCTTTCTTCGGAATTTTCTTCGACGCTGTTGTCGACATCCTCGTTTCCGTTGTCGATATCCTCGTTTCCGTTGTCGCAAGCTGCGAACGAAAGCAACATCGCAAATGCAAGAATAAAAGCAAAAAGTCGTTTCATTGGTTTGTCCTTTCTGATAATAGAAGTATATTAATTATCTCACAAAACAAAAATTGTTTCAATAGTCATTTCGAAGAATTAACACGGTTCAATTAGTGCAACCTCGCTAAATTAAGATTGCATTCGCCACATGTTATGCTGTATTAAAAGTAACAACTCGATCTTACCCTCTAATTGATTTAAAATGCATTAAACAATTTTAAAATTAATAATCAAAAAAGCCGTTTTTTAATTCGAAAAACGGCTTTTTGTGCTCGTAGTACAAAAATGCAACTCAAGCATTTTCAATATGTGACAGTGTTTTTTCAACGCAGTCCGATATATTAACGGTTCCAACACCAAAGATCGAAGTGTGCAGTTTGTTTTTGATTGGAGCACTCCAATCTTCAGAAATAGTTTCTTTCCCGTTTGCCATTCCCAATATTGATCCAACGGTTGCACCGTTGCAGTCTGTATCAAATCCGGTTTCAACTGCCATACATATAGACTTCGAAAAGTCTCCTTCGCCATACAAAAGTGATGCTACCACAATCATAGCATTTGAGATTGTATGACACCAATCATGACCGCTATGCTCGTCATATTTTTCATGGATCATCTTAAAGCAATCATGCTCAGATATTCCGTTTTTGTATGAATCCAAGATCGACATAACACATTCATAAAGTCTTGACGTCGGCGGTATTTCGGCAAGCCCCAATGTTATAATTTTTTCTATACTGTTCGTGGTTGCCGCAATCGCAAGCATAGCCGCTATAAACATTTCCCCATATATTCCGTTTTTCACGTGTGATATCGATGCATCTCTCCAAGCCATTTCCGCAGCAAGCTTGGGATCTCCCGGATTTATATATCCAAAGTAATCCCCTCTTATCTGTGCGCCTATCCACTCGCGGTATGGATTTTTGTAGACCGCTGACTGAGGGGGTGCGTAACCTTTTACAAAATTACAAAACGCAACTCTCTCTGCAGTACAGTATGCGTCTTTGCCCTGATAAGTAAGCCAAGCTCTTGATACATTGTACGGCGTAAAATCTTTCCCGTATTTTTCAATTATTTTTTGAGCAAGAACAACATAATTCGTGTCGTCATCGACGGGCATTCCATCTATCTCATCCGCATAAACTCTACCGGCAAAATTAAATTTATATTTTGTCAGATCAACATTTTGCAGATCTCTGCGACAAATATATCTGTACATTGGATAGTTTTTTGTTTCCTTTAAAAAAGGAATAAAATCATTTGTTCGCACCCCCTCAACGCTCTTTCCAAGCATACAACCGCAAATGCGTCCAAGCCAAGCTCCGTATATCTTGTCCTTTATCTTCTCTTTGTCATAAGAATACCGCTCGTCAGCGCCTTGACGCATCATTTGAATTTGTTCCAGATCTGATGGCTCTACATAGGAATATTCTTCCTTTATTTTAGCGGATGCAACAATATCAAACAAAATGTCTCCAAATCTTTTCTTGATCTCCCCCTTTGGAAGCATTGACACCGAATAGAAAACTTCCTTGTACACTTCAATATCAAGGCCTTCCTCTATAGACTGCTGATACTCTGTCTTCAAATTTGACGCGTAGAATTCCCAATCATGAAGATTCTTATACTGTGGCTTTAATATCTCCGACTTGTTCATATCTTCCACCAATCGATTATCGTTTCCCATTACTAAAGAATCAAGCGAAACATCAAAGTATTTGGCGATTTTTACAATCTTTTCGATATCAGGCACAGCACTGCCACTCTCCCATTTTTGAACAGCTTGCTGCGAAACCCCAAACATTTCCGCAAATTGCTCCTGTGTTAATTTTGCATTATTGCGTATCTTATAAATAGATTGTCCTATTTCCATATTGCCTCCAAATACAATCAAATATCCTATATTTATATTTTACATCTTTTATTCAAATCTGTAAATAGATTTGGAATTGTTATATTTACAACCTTGAGTTGTGAAAAGCCTCGCTTTCCTTCTTTCTGTCTATATTATATCAGAAAAGCAGAGATTTCTCAAATGTGCGAAAATGTCGCGGGTTCAAGTCCATAAGGTTCGGAAAAGGTTGCAAAAAAAGAAAGGTCAAAAAAACTG
>JAZRTE010000026.1:0-7012 GCA_045651785.1 Eubacteriales bacterium
GCTTCAACCTCGTCCATCCAGATAAAGCCGTTGCCGAGAGCCTTGTGAGAGATGACAATCTTAACGTACTGAGCGGTTACTGCCTTTTTGCCGTTAGCGGTGATGGTATAGGTGCTCCAGCTGCCTTCGGTACCGGTGCCGCCGGTTTGGATCATATCGTCTTCGCTTGCGGTTGCAACGAGGCTGAGCTTTTCAACGTCGTTACCTGCATATACCTGGAGAGATACACAACCCTTGGGAAGGTTGATGCCCCAGTTGCCGCCTGCCATATAAACAGTATATTGGTTGGTTGCGGTAGCTTCGCCGAGATTGATGGTGACCTCAACAACGTTGGGCTTGGATTTATCCTTGCTGTCCCAGCCTGCGTACTTGGCAGTACCTGCGTCTGCATTGCCCTTTGAACCGTCGGTAAGACGTGACTGGTCGTCATCCCACTGGTCATTTCTGTTGGGCTTGGTGGCAGTATAATCCTTGCCGGTGGAAACGACCAAGGTGGTTTCGCCGGTAAGAGAGAGAAGCGATTTAAGCTCTGCTACAGCCGCTTCAACCTCCTCGATGGTCGAATCGTCTGCGCCGAGAACAATTACAGCGTTATCATACGCTGCGCGAAGCTTGGTAAGAACTACTTCGCTGTAATCCTTATAGGAAACACCGGTCGCCTGTGCAACAAGATCGGCAAGCTCATCCTTACCGGAAAGTGCGCCGGAAAGGTCGGCAAGCATCTTGCGAACGTCGCCCGAAACGGGAGCTTCGGTTGCGAGAAGCTTTTCAGCAGAAGTAACAAGCTCGGAAATTGCTTCGTTGGGAGTTGCTTCAAGAGAAGCCTTTGCTTCATCGATCTTTGCCTGAAGTGCTGCGTTGAGAGTTTCGTCAACCGCGCTGGATTTTCTTACGATAAGAATACAGTCTGCAATCGAACGGGAGCTGCTCTGAACGAAGCCGGGGTTACCGTTGCCGGTATCCTTAACGTACATTGCGCTCGATCCGCCGCCGTCCATACGGATAACGTTTACACAGCCCTGCGAGATCATATAGTCCGCAACGTCGCGGAGAGTAACCGAACCGCCTGCGCCGGTAGAACCGCCCTCGGTGGTGAAGAATACGTACGAGCCGTCTGCCTTCTGACCGAATGCAGTCCAGCGAGCTTGGAGAGTTACTTCGTGAGTACCGATTTTATCATCGATTCTGGTGCGGTCTTCGCCGTCCTTAACGAGCCAACCGACGTTGGTGATAACGCTGTTTGCGTTTTCCATAATTTCACGGGAAGCCTCAACGGTTTCGTTTACTGCAATGTTGATGCTGTCGCCCGCCTTAAGATCCTTAACGTATGTCGCATTGGGAGAAGAGCTCTTTACGAAGAGTGCGAATTTGTTGGAAACAACGTTATCGTCTTCTTCGAACTTAACGTAAGAGGAATCGGCCTTGACCTCCAAAACCTTACCCTTAAGGGTAGAACCAACCATAAGATCGGTATTGTCGAGCTTTTCGCAGATTACGGTATAGCCGGGATTGGTGTCATAGGTATCGGTGATAGTACCGCAGGAGGTGTCGTAATAATAGAAATTATTAGTCCAGCCGCCGGTCTTGCCGTGGGTCTTGTTGATGTAGTAAAGTCCGTTTTTGACTTCGTTGCCGTTGATGAAAAGCTTGTAATCAAGGCTGGACTTTACGATGTTCATGCTACCGTCGGTGCCGAATGCAACAACGGAATCGGTATAGCCCGCATGTGCGCAGGAAACCTTACCGTTGGTGATAAGAAGACCGACGAGCGTGCCGCTGTCCATACCGAAGAAGGAGCCGTTGATAGCGCCGATTACGTCATAGCCGTATTTGGTGGTAGCGGACTCGTACTGTCTGTTAAGAAGGCCTACAGAGCCCGCATTCTTAACGAATGCCATAGGGAAATAACCGTCAGCAGGGTCAAATTCCATCGAAACACCTGTAACGGTGTTGCCGTTCTGACCGCTCTTGACGGTAAGCTTGGTGTAAGAAACGTCTTCGTTGATGTTAACGGTTTCACCGATGGTAATGGTTGCCTTATCCTCGGGTGCCGCGTTAACAAAAATGCAGGAAGTTGCGAGCATTACCGCGCAAACTACGAGCGCGAAAATTCTCTTTGTCATTTTCATAAACTTTATCTCCTTTTGAATTTTTTACTATCTTATTATACAATTTCGATTCATCTATGTCAATAAGATTATGCGATTTAACCAATACAGTTTTTGCTGTTTTTTTGCCATTCGGGTAAAATCCCCAAATTTTTAAGAGGAAAATAGAGCTTTTGAACAGGAAGCCCGATAATATTGAAAAAATCGCCCTCGAACGATTCGGCAAAAATGCAGGCGCGTTCCTGAATCGCGTAGCTTCCCGCTTTATCTTTCGGCTCATTCGTGGCAATGTAGGCGCGGATCTCGTCGTCAGAAAGATCGCGGAATTTGACCTTCGTAACACAAAAGCCGCTGTCAAAAGCATCCTTGCCCACGACCGCAAAGCCGCTTATTACCTCGTGAGTGCTGTTTGAAAGCTCCTTGAGCATTGAAAATGCATCGTTTCCGTCGATCGGCTTGCCAAGCACACGCCCGTTTACCGAAACGACGGTATCCGCACCCAAAACAACGGCATTTTCATCGCCTAAGCGGTTAAATACCTCTTTCGCCTTTGCAAGCGCGTTTAATTCGGCAAGGCTGTAGGCACATTCGCCCTCCATTACCTCGTCGGCGTTTGAGGGGATCACCTCATAGGAATAGCCTGCAGTATCCAAAATTTCCTTCCTGCGCGGAGAAGCAGACGCAAGAATCAGCTTTTTCGACATAATTTATGCACCCTTTCAAAAAATCCTTGAAATTTACTTACGGTTATATTATAATACTTAATTATCAAATGTAAAGAAGGTTTTTTGAAATGAAAATAAAAACCGATAATCTAAAACGCATTGTGGTTAAGGTGGGCACCTCGACCTTAACGCACTCCTCGGGTTATATCAACATTCGCAAGGTCGAAAGACTTGTTTCCTGCCTTTCCGACCTTTATAACAGCGGTCGTCAGATAATTCTCGTATCGTCGGGCGCGGTAAGCTGCGGCTTGGCAAAGATAGGCTTCGACCGCAAGACTCTTACGACCGAGCAAAAACAAGCGGCGGCAGCTGTCGGTCAATGTCAGCTTATCGATATGTATGCGCGCAGATTTTCGGATTTCGGACATACCATCGCGCAGATATTGCTTACAAGAAGCGTTATTGACGATAAGGAATTGCGTACCCACGCAAGTACTACCTTTGAATTACTTCTCGAGCAGGGCATTATCCCTATCGTTAACGAAAACGATACTCTTTCAAACGAACAGATAAAGATAGGCAGTAACGATACCCTTGCGGCTACCGTTGCAAAGCTTTGCCATGCCGATCTGCTTATAAATATGTCGGACATCAACGGTCTTTACGATTCCGACCCGAGAAGCAACAAGGATGCGAAATTCATCGAATTCGTTCCCGAGGTTACCGAGGATATATTCGCCATGGGCAGCGGCGCGGGAACTGCGCGCGGCACGGGCGGTATGGCAACCAAGCTCGAAAGCGCAAAATACGTTACCGAGCGCGGAATCGCAATGATAATTCTTAACGGCGCAGACCCCGAAATTCTTTATAACGTGTTTGACGGCGATTTCGTCGGCACCTATTTCGCGGCAAAAAATCAGTGATCGAGGACAAAAATATGCTTGAATCAATGTGCATAAGCGCAAGAGCGGCTTCGACCGTTTTGGGCGCGACCGATACCGAAACGAGAAACAGCGCGCTTTTGGCGATGGCAAACGCGCTTGTCAATCGCTCGGAAGAAATTATTAAGGCAAACGAGCTTGATATCGCGCGTGCGAAGGAAAACGGTATGTCGGCATCGATGCTCGACCGCTTAACGCTTACAAGAGAGCGAATCGTTGCGATTTCCGAAAGCGTAAAAAAGGTTATCGCGCTTCCCGACCCGCTTGACGGCGACGAAAAATGGGTTCGCCCCAACGGCTTGGAAATAACCAAAAAGCGCGTGCCCTTCGGCGTTATTGCAATAATTTACGAGGCACGTCCCAACGTTACCGCCGATGCGGCGGCATTGTGCGTTAAATCGGGCAATGCGGTCATTCTTCGCGGCGGCAAGGAGGCGATCGATTCCAATCTTGCCATAGCAAAAGTGCTTTCGGACGCGCTTTGCGAAAAGGGACTTCCCGAGGGCTGTGTTGCGGTCGTTCCCGATACAAGCCGCGAAACGGCAAATAAATTGATGAAAATGAAGGGCCATATCGACCTTCTCATACCGCGCGGCGGCAAATCGCTTATCCGCTCGGTCGTTGAAAACGCGACCGTACCCGTAATTGAAACCGGCGCAGGCAACTGCCACGTATTTTTCGATGAGTCCGCCGATATTGAAACGGCGTTGAACATCATTGACAACGCAAAAAGACAGCGCCCTTCGGTCTGCAACGCGGCGGAAACGCTTGTCGTTCACGAAAATATCGCAAAAACGATACTTCCGCTTGTCAAGGAGCGTTTGGATAACGTCGAACTTCGCGGTGACGAAAAAGCGCTTGAAATTATCGATATAAGCAAAGCGACCGACGAGGATTTTTACACCGAATACAACGATTATATCCTCGCGATAAAGGTCGTTCACGACGTTAAGGAAGCGGTCGACCACATAAATCTCCACGGCACGGGACACAGCGAGGCGATCGTTACTCAAAACGCCGAAAACGCGCAGTATTTCTGCAACGTCATCGATGCGGCGGCGGTCTACGTTAACGCAAGCACACGCTTTACCGACGGTGAAGAATTCGGCTTCGGCGCCGAAATCGGCATTTCCACCCAAAAGATGCACGCTCGCGGACCTATGGGCTTGCCCGAAATGACGACCTATAAATACGTAATCAACGGCAACGGACAAACAAGATAAAAAAACAAGCTTGGAAGCATATTCCAAGCTTGAATTTTTTTATTTATCCTTTTTAATAAGCTTTTTGATCGCTTTCTTTGTCTTTTTCACTGCGGAGGTAGCTTTTTTTGCGACGCGTCTTTCTTTTTTTGCCGTTTTCGCGGTTTTGTCGGTCTTTAATTCGTCATAAGCCATGTTAAGCGCCATTTTTGCCGCCATACGTCTTACCTCGTTACGCTTGCCGGCAAAAACAAAGGTCGTTGCATAGCATCTTTCGGTCGTTGCGATTGAAATGCAAACGGTGCCGACGGGCTTTGCGCTTCCGTCGTTGTTGGGGCCTGCGATACCCGAAATCGCAATCGAAATATCGGCGTTTGCCAATTCAAGCACACCCAAAGCCATTTCGCACACCGTATTTTCCGAAACCGCGCCGAAATTGTTAAGGGTTTCTTCCTTAACGCCCAAAAGCTTTTGCTTTGCCTCGTTGGAATAAACGGTAACGCCGTAGCCGAAAACCGAGCTTGCGCCCGAAATATCGGTTATCATTTTAGAAACCAGACCGCCTGTGCAGGATTCCGCAACGGCGATTTTTTTATTTTGCTTTTGCAAAAGGGTTATAAGACGCTTCATCTATCAGCCCAGCCTTTCGTAACGGTCGGTCGCCATTGCGCGTTCAACAAGCGCATCAACGTCCAGTTTTGCTTCCTCTTCAAGAATTTCAGCCATATCGGGGCGAGTGTCGGGGTGCTTCGGGGTGAACACGGTACAGCAATCCTCATACGGAAGAATCGAGGTTTCAAAGGTGCCTATTTCTCTTGCGCGGACAACGATCTCATCCTTATCCAAGCCGATGCAGGGACGCAAAATGGGCAAGGTCGCAACGGCATCGGTAACCGCAAGCGATTGCATTGTTTGACTTGCCACCTGACCAAGGCTTTCGCCGGTTATAATACAGCCTGCGCCGTATTTTTCGCCCAATTTCGAGGCACAGCGAACCATAAATCTGCGCAAAAGCAGGGTGAAAAGCTTTTCCTTGCAGGTATTTACGAGCGTTTCCTGAATTTCGGTAAGCGATATTGAATGCAAATATATCTCGCCGCAATATTCGGTGAGCTTTTCGGCAAGCGTGCGTACCTTTTCAGCCGCCGCTTCACCTGTGTAAGGAGGCGTTTCAAAATAAACCGCATCGATTGCCGCGCCGCGCTTTGCGATCATATGGCCTGCAACGGGGCTGTCGATACCGCCCGAAAGCATAAGCATCGCTCTGCCCGACGAGCCGACGGGAACACCGCCTGCGCCCCTTTCGCCGTTTCCGTGGATAAACGCCTGACGGTCGCGGATTTCAATGGTGATAACACGGTCGGGGTTTAAAACGTCGACCTTCATATCGGGGCGGTTTTCAAGCACGATACCGCCGCAGATAGCGCAAATTTCGGGCGATTTAAGCGCAAACTTCTTGTCGCTTCGCTTTGCCTCGCACTTAAAGGTCTTGGCACTTCCCAAAAGCTCGTTTACGTTTTCGGCAAGATGCTTTGTGATGTCGTCCATATCCTTTTCGCACGCGATACCGCGGCAAACGGTCGCGATACCGAAAACCTTTTTTGCTTTTTCGTATGCTTCGTCCATGTCCGCATCGTCGCTTCCGTAAACACAAAGCGTCGACTGTGCGTAATCAAACGTGAATTCACCCTGAACGTTTCTTAAAGCACGCTTTACGCGGCTTTCGAGAACTGAATTGAAATATCCGCGGTTGAGCCCCTTGAGGACTATTTCACCGTATTTTAAGAGTAAAACTTCTCTCATCTTCTAAGTCTTTTTGCGGTTTCTCCGATCTTCTCGGCGAGAAACGCTGCCTCCTCTTTTGTATTATGTGCGCCGATGCTTATTCTTATCGTGCTTTCGATTTCTTCCTTTGTCAAGCCAAACGCAGTTAACGTTCCGCTCGGGCCTTTTCGCGCCGAACATGCGCTTCCTGCAGAAACACATATACCGAACGTATTAAGCGCGTTGAGCATAACCTCGCTTCTTACGCCAAGTACAGAAACCGAAAGGATATTGTCCGTATGTTCTTTCGGGATGTTGAATTTTATATTATC
>JAZRTE010000027.1:0-15138 GCA_045651785.1 Eubacteriales bacterium
CTGAACACGGAACTTACCGTTACAAACGATGTTAGCTGCGCTGCCTGCCCAGTCTTCGTTTGTCTTTTCGTAACGGGTAACGATATCTTCACGCGAAGGAGCGAGGTGGATGTTCGCAACCTGTTCAGCGAAAAGGTCATAATCGTATTCCTGTTCAAAGGTTACTTCAAGAAGGGTATCGTCAACTGCCGCAAGGCCAAGGTCGTCGATAGTGCCGACGCCGGACTTAACGTCTCTTGCACCCTTGATGCCGAAAAGAAGCGAAGCATAGGGGCTGTCGGTTTCGGGAGAGAGAATTCTTCTCCAAGCGTAAATAACGTCATCTGCGGTAACGTTACGGTTGTCGCTCCATTTTGTTTCCTTAAGCTCGAAATACATCTTGTGGAGCTGATAAATTTCGTCGTAATCATAATACCATTCGGTAGCGAGGCAGGGTTGAACGTTGCCGTCCTCGTCGATGGTGGTGAGAGGTTCGAAGATCAACGAAAGGATCTGTTCAACATCGCTGTTGAGCTGAACCACTGCAGGGTCGAGAGTGTAGGGATAATCGGTGAGATAAACGCGTACGTTCGCGCCTTTTTCTTCTTCGGTAAGGCTGTCACAGCTTGCGAGCACGCTTACACACATAAGAAGACAGAGCATGAGAGAAATAAGTTTTTTCATATTGACCTCCGGACATAACATTCCAGCATTAGTTACTGCTAATTATAACACCCTTTTGTCAAATAATCAAGAGTCATTTATCTATTTGTTGAAAGTTACAAATTGCGCACCTTAAAATTGTGCAAATGATAAAATAAAACCTATTTATATAATATATCAGGCGTGCGCAAGGGGTATTTTATTGACTTGAACGCAAAAAAAGATGCGACGGAGCTTGTCCGTCGCATCTTGTGAATGCCTGATGTTAAATTAGCCGATCCATTCCATGATCTTATTAAGAAGGTTGTTTTCAGCGAATGCTGCAACGGTAACGAGCGAGATGGTGCTCATGATCTTAATAAGAATGTCGAGAGAAGGACCAACGGTATCCTTCAAGGGGTCACCTACAGTGTCGCCGACAACTGCTGCGTCGTGAGCGGAGCCGCCCTTCTTTTCGCCTTCAACGCCGCCAACTTCGATAAATTTCTTACCGTTGTCCCAAGCGCCGCCTGCGTTACCGCAGAAGAGAGCGAGCATGATAGCGGAGATGGTTGCGCCAACGAGAACGCCGCCAACGAAGCCTGCGCCGAAGATGAAGGCGCAAACTACGGGGAATGCGATACAGAAGATCGCGGGAACGCGCATTTCCTTAAGAGCGCCCTGAGAGGAAATTTCGATACAGGTCTTGTAGTCGGGAAGAACTTCGCCTTCCATAAGGCCCTTGATTTCCTTGAACTGACGGCGAACTTCTTCAACCATCTTCTGAGCAGCCTTAGCAACAGCGTTGATAAGCATACCGGAGAACATGAAGGGAAGAGCCGCACCGATGATAGCGCCGACGAGGATGATAGGATCCATTACGTTAAGGTTGAGCTCGGTGCCGATCTCACCGTGGTGAGAAGCGAAGATGAACGAGGTCATCATTGCGAGGGTTGCAAGTGCAGCAGAGCCGATTGCAAAGCCCTTACCGATAGCTGCGGTGGTGTTACCAACTGCGTCGAGCTCGTCGGTGATTTCACGAACTTCGGGTTCGAGATAGGACATTTCTGCGATACCGCCTGCGTTGTCCGAGATAGGACCGTAAGCGTCAACCGAAACGGTTGCTGCAACGAACGCGAGCATACCGATAGCTGCAGCAGATACGCCGTACATACCGGAAAGGAGATAGGAAGCGTAGATAGCAACGCCGAGAACTACGCAGGGAAGCATACAGGAGATCATACCGAGGGAGAGACCCTGGGTGATGGTGAGGGCGGAGCCGTCAACCGATGCCTTGGAAAGAACCTTGGTAGGCTTATAATCGTAAGAGGTGTAATATTCTGCGATCTTACCGATAAGAATACCGGAAACGATACCGATAGCAGCTGCAACGAGAGGAGATACCCAGCCGATGTTGAAGCTGAGAGTCTTCATGGTGTCAGCATTTGCATCGTTGAATGCAAAGTAAGCTACTACTGCGCCGAGAGCCATTGTGAGGCCTGCAGAGATATAAGTAGCGCCGTTAAGTTCTTTGTGGGGGTTATCGGAAAGCTTTCTTCTGATGAAGAGAGAAGCGATACCGATGATACAGGAAATAAGACCTACACCTGCGAAAGCGAGAGGGAACATGATCATCTTTCTCATCATCTCTGCGTCAGCAAAGGAGTAGTTAGCGAAAAGCTCGATAGCGAGGATAGCACCGGAAAGAAGTGCGCCTACGTAGCTTTCGAGAAGGTCAGCGCCGAGACCTGCAACGTCGCCAACGTTGTCACCAACGTTATCTGCGATGGTAGCGGGGTTTCTGGGGTCGTCTTCGGGAATGTGAGCTTCGGTCTTACCAACAAGGTCAGCACCCATGTCAGCAGCCTTGGTATAGATACCGCCGCCGATACGAGCGAACATTGCGATGATAGAGCAGCCGAGAGCGTAACCCGAAAGAGTCATGGTGAAGGATGCGCCGAAGTCGAGAGAACCGCCGGTGAAAATGGTGAGAAGGCTCTTGCAGGAATCTGCAAAGGGAGCAACAGAGTAAACTGCTTCACCGTTAACAACGGTCATGCTTGCAGCAGCTTCGATTTGGTTCAAACCGATACCGAAAACGATAAATACGATGAAAATACCGAGCAAAGCGAAGCCGGAAACGCAAAGACCCATAACCGAACCGCCCTTGAAAGCAACCTTAAGGGTGTTGGAGAGCGATTTGGTGGTACGTGCAGTGTTGGTAACACGAACGTTTGCGTAGGTTGCGATCTTCATACCGACCCAACCTGCGGAAGCACTCATAATGGCACCGATGATAAATGCAACACCGGCAGACCAGGAGATGATGAGTGCGAGAACGAGAGCAACGACAGCTGCAACGATAGCAACGATCTTGTACTCGTAAGTGATAAATGCGTTAGCACCTACACGAATCGCAGAAGCGATTTCCTGCATTCTTTCGGTACCTTCTTCGAGTTTCTTGACCGAGAAAAAGTTGAACGCCGCGTATGCAAGACCGCCGAGCGCTGCAACGATTACCAAGCCAAGGACGAGAGTAAAGTTCATAATCTTGTCCCTTTCTTAAATTTTTAACGGATTCCCGTTTATTTGATTATGATTGCGCGTTTCTTGGTTCGGTTTTCTCACTTTACGAGCCGATGCCCATACTTCGCACGCTACATATTATATAAATGTGACGCAATAGAGTCAAGCAAGATTTTACAAAAAATTCATTTTTGTGTGCTTGACCAAAAATATCGTTTTTTCGATTTATTTTTTGGACAAAATTAAGAATCGGTTAAGAAAAAATGTTTTTGTTTAAGAAACGGTAAAGAGAACGCGCTCCTTTTGGTGCAAAAATTCGGGATAAGATTGACATTTCGTTCGGGGTGTGGTAGAAAGTAAATATAAATAATGAAATAAGGAGAAAGTTGTAATGACAATAATTCCTCAACCTAAAAAGCTTAAGAAAACAGGCGGCTTCGTCGCGACCGCAGGACTTGATATCGTACTGACCGTTAAATGCGACAGCCGTATCTTTAAGGCGGCGCAAAAGCTCGCAAGTGAAATATATGAGGAGACCGGCATCGATCCCGTTATCACTAAGGTATTGGGCACTCCCGATATCGACGGAAAGATCGTTATCGAATGTCTTGGCAAAAAGAGCGGAGAGGGATATAAAATCTCTGCGCGTGAAAACGGTATTCATATCGTAGGCGACACCCTTGCAGGAACCTTTTACGGTATCCAAACGCTTCGCCAAATGCTCGAAACCTGCGGCGAAGATATCGAATGCTGTGAGATCGAGGACAAGCCCGATATGTCCTACCGCGGATTTTATCACGATGCATCGCGCGGCCGCGTTCCCAATCTTGACGGCGTGTTCAAGATGATCGATTTCCTTGCATATTATAAGCACAATTCCTATCAGCTTTATATCGAGCATACCTTTGCATTTGATGAATATAAGGGCATTTACAAGGCGTTCGGTTATATGACCGCCGAGGAAATTATGCAGATCGACGATTACTGCTATGAAAACTTTATCGATTTCGTTCCCTCGCTTTCCTCGTTCGGTCACCTTTTCAGACTTCTTGAAAGCAACAAATACAAGCATCTTTGCGAGCTTGACGAATTTGAAGCGACCAAGAACCCTTGGCACAACTTTATGCTTCACCACACCATAAATGCAAACGACGAAAGAAGCTTCGAGCTTATTACCTCGCTTATCGATCAATACGTTCCCCTTTTCCGCAGTAAGTATTTCAACATCTGCTGTGACGAAACCTTTGACATCTGCAACGGCAAGAACAAGGGACAGGATAAGGGCGAGCTTTATCTTGAATTTACACTTAAAATAATCGAACACCTTAAATCGCTCGGCAAGACGGTTATGATGTGGGGCGACGTTGTTCTTAACCACCCCGAAACCATTTCGCGCTTCCCCGACGATATGGTAATGCTCAACTGGTGCTACGATTGCAACCCCATTCTTGAAAATATCGACCGCTTTGCGGCTGAAAAATTCAGTCAGGTCGTTTGCCCCGGTACAAGCTGCTGGAACCAATTCTGCGAATGCGTCGGCTATGCCGAGCAGAATATCTCCAAAATGGTTCAAAAGGGCGGCGAATGCAAGGTTATGGGTATGCTCAATACCTCTTGGGGCGACTACGGCGCGGTATGCCCGATGTCCTGCACCCTTTACGGCGTAGTGCTCGGCGCGGCTCTTGCTTGGAACCGTAAGACCAAGGTTATGTGCGAAAAGTTCGATAAAGCCGTTTCGGAATTGGTCTATGGCGATGCAAGCGGCGAAACCGTTAAGCTCATCCGTAAGCTCGATTCCTATGAGCGCGTGCTTTGCTGGGGTCAGTTCGTTAACGCGATGTTCGATAACCGCTTTGCAACCTGGGGCGATACCGCAATGCCTACCGATGCAACACCCTTTATCGAAAACGCGAAGAATTGCTTCGCACTTGCCGAGGAATTCCGCAGATTGCCCGTTCAAAGCGAGCTGACCGTTGACCTTCGCATTATGGCAGAGGGCGAAGCGATCATCAGCCTTCGCACCGCACGTCTTATCGACGGTGTTACCGAAATCGATGAAGCACGCGTTGAAAATTGGATCGAGCGTTACACCGAATCCTGGCTCCGCGACGATAAATACGGCGAGCTTGATGCGGTTATCGCAGTAATGCGCGGCAAGAAATTCGGATATAAGGATCTTCTTACCAACGCTTAATAAACTTTTGATAAACGAAAAAAGAGTCTGAAATCGGACTCTTTTTTCATTGTTCGGCTTTACTTTTTACAAAAAGGTGGTATAATATTTACGAACATTTGATTTGGAGAAGGCAATGGGTTATTTTTACGATTTTCACGTTCATTCGAACGAATGCAGCGGCTGTGCGCGGACACCTGCACGCGATATGGTTTCTGCCTTAAAGGCGGCGGGATACAGCGGGTTTGTGCTGACGAACCATTTTTTAAACGGCAATCACTGTGTGCCGAAGGAGCTTTCCTGGGAAGAAAAGATGGCGCACTATTATAACGCATATCTTCCGGCAAAGGAAGTCGGCGATGAAATGGATATCGACGTGTTTTTCGGTATTGAATATAACTACGGCAACGCGCAGGAGATACTGATCTACGGCATTGATTACGATTTTTTGGTTGCAAATCCCGATATGTGCGAGATTCCTGTCACAGAGCTTTGCGACCGTGTGCATAAATACGGCGGCTTTGTTTCCCACGCGCACCCTTTTCGTGAAAGGGGATATATTCCCAAGGGTAACTTTTTAATGGACCTTTCCTACGTTGACGCCCTTGAGATATACAACAGCGCAAACCGCGAGGTCGAGGACGAAAAGGCACAAACGCTTTGCAGGGAACTGAACCTTGCCTACACCGCGGGCAACGATCTGCACTTGGATTCTCACCTTGCGAATTTCCCCAATGCGGGGCTTGAATTCGACCGCAGGATACGCGATAACAAAGATCTTGTCGAGATGTTAAAAAGCAGATCCGGACGTCTTAAATTTTCGGGCGAAAGATACTTTAAATAAAAACGTAACAGACACGGCAAAATAAGGCTGTGCCTGTTTTTTGATAAAAATTTATCGAAAAACGATAAAAATATATTGACAAACGGATTTTGCTGTGTTATTATGTTGTCACAAACAAAAGGCTTTTGGAGGTCGTTATGCCCAAAATTTCAAGATCTGCATCTACTATGATTTCGTTGATACTTGCGCACGCACTGCTTTCCATATTGCTGTTTTTCGCGATCGTTATGCCGTTGGTCATCGAAGCCGCACCGATAATGATGGGTGTAAAGGCATATTTTACCGAAAAGGGCGGGGACGTTGTTTTCTGGATATGGTTTTATCTGCTTATGGTCAGCTGCGCGGCTTGCTGTGTTGCGCTGATAGCGATACTGAAGCGTGTCCAGCGCGAGCTTGTTTTTACCGACAGAACGGTTGCGCTCATCCGTTGGCTTTCGTGGGGCTGTATGTTCATTGCGGCGGTCTGTCTCGGCGTTGTCTATTATTTCCACATGGCGTATCTTTTGACTCTGGCGGCAGGCTTTTTGGGACTCTGTCTGCGTGTCGTCAAAAACGTTCTTGAGCACGCAAACGAGCTTAAGGACGAAAACGACCTCACGGTATAAAGGGGGTAGCTTATTTGATTATTATTAATCTTGACGTTATGATGGCAAAGCGCAAAATGTCGCTCAACGAGCTTTCCGAAGCGGTCGGCATAACGCTTGCCAACCTTTCGGTGCTGAAAAACAACAAAGCGAAGGCAATCAGATTTTCGACCCTTGAATTGCTCTGCAAGGCACTCGATTGCAGGGTAGAGGACATTATCGAATATCGTGAAGGCTGATTATTTTAAAAAGGAGATTTTCTTATGAACGGAACTGATTTTCAAAATATCGAAAACCGCGACCAAAACGAAAATAATAACAGTCAAAAAGATGATTTAATTATGACCGATCTGCGCGATTACAGCGCGTTTGAATGTGTTTTTGCGTGGCTTTGCCTGCTTATCGGCTATTTGTTCTGCTGTGCGTTTCCGCCGACAGAATTCCCCTTGGGCACCTTTATCGTAGCGTTTATTTGTGTTGTAACTACGGTTTTGACGCTTATTAGAAAAAAAGCGAAAATCGGCCCGCTTGAATGGTTTTTGGCATTATTGTCGATTGCGTTTTCATTTGCGTTCTTGCTGAATACCAACGCTTTTCCGACGTTTCTTTCGTTTGTCTGTGCATTGGTGTCCTATGCATTCTTTATATACAGAGCAAGCGGAAATAATGTAGGCTTTGGTAATTCGGACTTTTTACCGCTTGAGCTTCTGCGCGCGTTAAAGGGCTTTTCGATCCTTGCGATCGCAGATATGTTCCGCTTGATGTTCACGCGCAAAAACAAGAGCTTCAAGGCGATTCTTAAAATACTCATCGGACTTATTGCCGCGGTGATTCCTACCGCGATAGTTATCTCACTGCTTTCCTATGACGGCAGATTTTCGGAGCTGCTGAGAAATGCATTTTCCTTTATCATCGATTTTGATTTCAGAGAGCAGCTTCTTTACGTAAGCTTCGGCTGTGTTATCGCAATGTATATCTTCGGCTTATATGCGGTCAACACCTCCGAAAGAAAGCCGCTCGACTGTGAAGCTATGCGCGAAAGATCCGAGCGCGTGCGCTTTGCGCCGCTTCTTACCGTCATCGCAACACTGTTTCCGCTTGCGGTCGTTTATATCTTCTTCTTCGTTTCGCAATGGGATTATTACCTTTCCGCGTTCACCGGCAAATTGCCCGAGGGTGTGGTTAACTATGCCGAATATGCAAGAAACGGATTTTTCGAGCTTTGCACCGTTTCGGCAATAAACCTTGTGATAATTATTGCGGTCGCGCTCTTCACACGCCGCAAGGGAAGCGGAGAAAAGGCGTTTTTGCGTGTCGTTTCGGCTCTGTTTTCGGTAATGACGCTTGTCCTTATCGGCACTGCGCTTGCAAAGATGTATCTTTATATCAATCGCTTCGGTCTTACCGAAAAGCGCCTTCTTTCCTCGTGGCTCATGATCGTTATCGCCTTGGTATTTGTGTTCATAGCCATTCGCTGTATCTTCAAAAAATTCCGTTTGTTTGCCGTTTCTACGGTTGCGGTTGCGCTTATGTGCGGTGTTTTGGTAATTTCCGATTACAGCTCGCTTATCGCAAACTATAACGTCGAACGCTATGTTTCGGGCAAGACCGAGGAAATCGATTTGAAGGCGCTTATAAACGCCGACACCTCTGCGATCCCCGCAATGGCAAGACTGATGGAATACTGTCAGGAAAACGGCAAGACCGACAGCTACGGCTTTTCGAGACTTGAAGACGAATTGCTTCAGGAAAAGAAGCGTCTTTACAATCAAAACGATATCTTTTCGTTCTCGTTCCCCGGTCAACGCGCAAAAAAAGCAATCGAGGAATATTACGATAAATATCCGTTGGAGTATGAAACTGCAGACCCGATTTACGATTGATGCGATATGAATAAGAAATTTTGGTCGGTCTTTCTCGCGGTCATATCTGCCGTTGCGCTTTTGTCGATGGCTGCGGTGGGAGTAATTACGGGCATTTCGATCGATGCGGTCGAAAGCGCAGAGCCTTCCGCCGAAAATATTCTCGGTGCGTTCATTGCTGTATTTGCTGCTTGGCTCGGATTTTTCATCGCCGTTATCATTCTTGCGGCAATCGGCTTTGCCGCTTCGCTTGCCGGTGTAAAGATTGCACAAAGCCCTGCCGTTAAAATACTTTCGGAAGTGTTGCTCCTCATCCATTCGGCGGTCGCGGTTATAAGTATATTCTGTTTAATGTATTTGGTATTGGCATAAAATTCAAAAAAGGCACTTAAAAATACAAGCCACCTTACGGAGTGTATATATTGAGTGCCTTTCGTTTTTTATTTGCTCTCCCAATTGATTTCTTTCTTGTTTTTGAAGCCGTTTTTGAGTTGACATACAATTACGCCGTAAAAATCGTTAACAGGTCTTAATACGGGAATAATTGACCGAGCAGCGAAAGCGCGAAAATGCCGAAAGTGCGTTTTGCACAAAAAAGCCGCCGATTGTTTAGCGTAACCGACGATTGACGGTGATGTAACATTTTAGTATAATAAAGTGTAAGCGAAATGCGCTTAATATTTTGAACCTACTTTATAATCCAAAGGGGGATGTGTTTTATGAAAAAGATCCGAATCGTTGCAGTTATACTGTCCTTGTTGCTCTTGTTTTCTTTTTTGAGCGGTTGCAAGGACGGCGCTCTCGATGTGTCGAATGCATCATCCCAACCCTCTGCCGAATCGACCGAAGCATCCGTCGAATCGCAAACCGAAAGCTCGGAGGAAGTATCCGAGGTTGTTGAGGTTGACGGACGCGAGCCGTATGAAAATGCACTTGCCGCCTTTGAAAAGATAGAAAATTTTGAGGCCGGCATCGAAATTGAAACAAAGCGCAGCTTCGGCACCGAAAATCAGACGGAAACCTTTGAAGGTACGGTTAAATATCTTGGCTACGGCAGCAAAGCCCCGTCGGTGCTCACCACGGTAACATATAATTTCGGAGGCGACGATATCGCAAAATACCGCCTTACCTCCATCGACGAGGTTGATTATCTCGTTTATAATGAACAAAAATTCTGCTCCGAGCAGACCGACGATACAGTGGCTTATTTCCTCGATCCCGAGCTTTACGGCAAAATAACCGTTTCGCCCGAAAGCGTTGATAAGGATGAAAAAGTGCTTCTGTTTTCCGAACCTAAGGACGTTGAAGAATGGATCGCTTACGAATATGCCGTGCTCGTTTCCGCCGAGGCGGAGGTTTATCTTGATGCGGAGGGTATGATAAGCGGTTACGAATATACCGTCGCCTATAATCAGGGAGCGGTTCTTTACGAAACGGTTTACAAGGTTACCTATGCGCCGTACGCAGAAGATGAGTTGCCGGTGATCGAGCCTCCGGAAGACGTTCGCAACTATACCGAGGTTGCCGACGTTGATGCGGTGATGATCTTTGACAAAGCGATTGTGAATCTCGAAAATTTGAGCGTTTACAATCTTACCCGTGAAGCGTTATGGCTCGATCAGATAACATCCAATTTCGAAGAAAGCTCGACACAGACGTATTATTTCGACTATAACGGAGAGTTTGCCGAATCGAAGGTATTCCGTAAAGTACGTCAGATATATAATCCCAATAAACGCGATTTCGATATTTATAACATAACCCACGAAGCCACCATAATCGACGGCAAAAAAACGGTCAAGGCTGAAAACAAGGAATCCTCGGTCGATATGTCCGACAGCGAGATTGAAGAATACATCGAGGTTTCTGCGGAGGACCGCATTGTGTTCGCGCCCGAGCTTTCGCATATAAGCGAGCTCACTTATGAAACGGGCGACGGATATATAACCGTTACCGTGAAATGCAACCGTGAATACGGCAAGATCGCTTACGAACATATATGTGAGTATCTCGATTCCGACACCGAGCTTATAGATAGGTATTTCAACGGCTATAATGTCGAACAGGCTGAATATATGATAACCGTTGACGTTGATACCTGTTTGCCGGTCGCCGTAAATTTTGATTTTTCTGCTTTGCACGAGACCGATATCAAGGAGCTTCAGGGTTCCGATTTTGAAATAGGCGTTGAAAGCATCTGCCGTATTTCCCCTGCTTCGCCCGATATTTATTTTAACATTGCGGAAAAGCATCACCCCGATTTTGATACCGAGCCCGAGGATGGTGAAAAGGCAAAGCCCTTGTTCTATAAGGTCACCGATGCAAACGGTAAGACGATGTGGCTGTTGGGTACGATACACGCAGGCGACAACCGCACCGCATATCTTCCCGATGAGATATATGAGGCGCTCGGTTCAGCCGACGCGCTTGCTGTCGAGATCGACACGATAGCACTCGGAGAGGATTTAGATGACGAGGATAACTACGAGCTTTTCGAGCTTTACAGAAAAGCGTATTGTTACGACAGCGAATCCGACACGATGAAGAAGCATATCGACGAAAAGCTTTACCGCGATACCGTTGAGCGTGCAAGGCGTCTCGGTATGGGCTTCTACGGAGATTATTTGTCCTCTTCAAGCGCACGATTCCGACCTAATTATTGGTACGGCCTGTTTGAAAATCTGAGCTCGTCACACGCTCTCGGAGTTTATTACAACAAGGGCGTTGACAGAAGATTGCTCGGCATTGCCAAGGAAAAGAATATCAAGGTATATGAGATCGAAGACAGATACCGTCAGTATACAATGGATATCGATTATTCCGATGCGGTACACGAGCTTAATCTCCTTTGGGAGGTATACGGCTCGAGAAACGTCGCGTATTCGGATACGATGGAGATGTTTAACCTTTGGTGCGGCGGCGATTATGAATCGCTCTTCGCCCTCATCAACGAGGAATATGATACGAGCGATATGACCGCTAACGAGGTCAAAGCGTACGAGGAATATATGAAGGCGCTTCAGGAGGACCGCGATGCACTTATGCTCGAAAAGGCAAAGGAATACCTCGAAAGCGGCGAAACCGTTTTCTATGCGGTAGGTCTTGCGCATCTTCTCAACGAGGAAGGCGGTCTTGTGTTCAAGCTTGCGGAAGCCGGATATACAGTCGAGCTTGTTGAATACAAATAAATAAAGCAACAAAAAGGCACTCGCGGTTAGCCTGCGATAGAGCAGTATAAACCAACCAATAAGAAAAGGATAGAGAAATTTTACGTTCTCTATCCTTTTTTTCGTAACAAGCACTGCATTTGTTTAGTTATGAGTTATGAGTTATGAGGTTCGCTTGCGCTCACCGTTATGAGTTATTCAACAACTTGCCGAGGGCAATCATAACTCTAAACTTGCCGCAGGCGATCATAACTGCGCGCCTGCGCTACGGCAGGTGCGTCAATCGAGTGCCTTTTGAATTTATTTGATTTCCCAATTTATTTCTTCCTTGCCGATCGAACGCAGAAATTCGTTGCATTTCGAAAAGTGCTTGCAGCCGAAAAAGCCGTTATATGCCGAAAGCGGACTCGGGTGGGCGCATTCAAGTATAAGATGGCGCTCGTTTGTGATAAGCGCCTTTTTTGCTCTTGCGTAACCGCCCCAAAGCAGGAAAACTATCGGTTCTTCACGCTCGTTAAGCAGGGAAATGGCGCGGTCGGTGAAGGTTTCCCAGCCCTTTGCACGGTGGCTTCCCGCCGACCCGTCGCGTACGGTGAGAACGGCATTTAAAAGCATAACGCCCCCTTTTGCCCAATCGGTAAGCTCGCCGTGGTTGGGAGGGGTAATGCCTAAATCACTTTCGATCTCCTTGAAGATGTTAACAAGACTCGGCGGCTTTTGAACACCCTTTTTCACCGAAAAGCAAAGCCCGTGCGCCTGACCTGCGCCGTGGTAGGGGTCTTGACCGATAATGACCGCGCGTACGTCGTTATAATCGGTATATTTGAAGGCGTTGAAGATGTTGCCCATTTCGGGATATATCGGTACGCCCGATTTTAAATACTCGGCTTTTAAGAACTCGCGCAGCTTTTTATAATATTCCTTTTCTGCTTCGGGAGCCATTAAGGCGTCCCAAGAATTGCCGAAGCTGAACATATTTTTTCCTCTTTTATATCAATATGAATACATTATATCATAAAAGTGAATTAAATCAATAAAATTTTAATTGACAAATCAAATATTTGGGGTTATCATTTATAATGAAATAATTCTAACGAAAAAAGAGGTGAGAATTTAATGGATTCATCGCGAAGTAGCGGTATAAAACCCAAAAGTATTTGCGCGGAATCGGTTGATTTCTCGCCTTTTCCGCGTTAATTTTGGATTTTGACCGTGCTTCCTTTTTATGTATTTTTATGAAAGGAACGGTTGAAAATGGAAAAAGAACAGTTAGAAGAGCTTTACGAACAGATCACCGCGCTTTTTGAAGCCGGAGATTACCAAAAGATCCGTGCGGCGATATCCGAGCTTGAGCCGTTTGACTTGGCAATGATATGTGAGGAATTGGAGGAAAAAAGGCTTCCCGTATTCTTCCGTATGATGGCAAAAGACATTGCGGCGGAATGCTTTTCGAATATGTCGTCGGAGCTGCAGGAGCTTCTTATCAAGAAAATGTCGGACAGCGAGCTTAAGGCGATGCTTGACGAGCTTTTCGTCGACGACACTGTCGATATTATCGAGGAGATGCCTGCAAACGTCGCGGCAAGAATGCTTGCCAATTCCGACCCCGAAACACGCGCACAAATAAATCAGATTTTAAATTACCCCAAGGACAGCGCCGGCAGTATAATGACCACCGAATACGTGCGTCTTGATAAAAATATGTCGGTAAACGATGCATTTACGCGCATCCGCCGCGTAGGCACCGATAAGGAAACCATCTATACCTGCTACGTAACGCAAGCCGACCGCACGCTTGTCGGTGTGGTCACGGCAATGGACCTTATGCTGGCAGAGCCTGACACGCTTATTTCCGACCTGATGGAAACGAACGTGATATTCAGCACGACCGACGAGGATAAATCGAGCGTTGTCAAAAAGTTCTCGGACTACGGCTTTTTGGCGCTTCCCGTTGTGGATAAGGGCAACCGTTTGGTCGGCATCGTTACCGTCGACGACGCGATCGACGTTGCTTTGGAAGAGGCAACCGAAGACGTTGAAAAAATGGCGGCGATTACCCCCTCGGATAAGCCTTATTTACGTGTCGGCGTTTTTGAAACCTGGCTTAACCGAATTCCTTGGCTGATGATATTGATGCTCTCCGCGACCTTTACAAGCGCGATAATGTCGGGCTATGAGGAGTCGTTGAGTAAACTCGTTATATTGACGTATTTTATCCCCATGCTTATGGGTACTGCAGGTAACGCAGGCGGTCAGACCTCGGTAACAATAATCCGTGCGCTTTCGCTCGGCGACGTTGAAACCTCTGATCTGTTCCGTATAATCTGGAAAGAGCTCCGCGTTTCGCTTCTTTGCGGTATTGCACTCGGTGTAGTTGGCTACGGAAAAGCTATCTGGCTTGACGGTGCGGACCCCATGGTTGCGCTTGTAGTAGCGATAACGCTTGCCGTAACGGTACTTGTTGCTAAGGTCGTTGGATGCTGCTTCCCCATAGTGATAAAGCAATTGGGCTTTGACCCTGCAGTTGTCGCAAGTCCGTTTATAACGACGGTTGTCGATGCGTTAGCGCTTGTTGTCTATTTCGCAATCGCGACAGCAATAATATTCTAAATATAAAAAGAGAGGTTTTTCCTCTCTTTTTTGTTTTGCAGTATTAAGCCGCCAAACCTCCGAAATCGGAATTGCTTGAAACATCATACGCACTTTTTAGCATGTTTTCGATGCATATTCCGTAACCGCGCACAGGATCGTTGATAAGAACGTGAGTGATGGCTCCGATCAGCTTGCCGTCTTTAATGATCGGACTGCCGCTCATCCCTTGAACAATACCGCCTGTTTGCTCGAGCAGTCTTTCATCGGTTACCTTAACCAAAAAATTTTTGGTGTTGCCTGAGCCTTTATAAATATGCTCGATTTCGATTTCGTATTCCTCGATGCCCTTTTCGGAAACTGTTGTAAGGATATGCGCCTTGCCCTCGGTTATCTCGCTTCTCGAAGCGACAGGTAACGCTGTGATTGCAGGCCTGGGTATTTTGGAAAAACGCCCGAAAACACCTTCTTCGCAATTATCCCAGAGTTCACCTGTCTTGGTTCTGCCGAAATCTCCGTGAAGCTCGCCGGGTGAGTTTTTCTCGCTCTTAACGATGTCGGTTATCTTAACGTCAACAACGTTGCCCTTTAAGAGCGGTAGAAGCGTACCCGTTTCGGCATCATAAACACCGTGTCCCAAGCCGCCGAAATCGTTTGTTTCGGGATCGATATAGGTTACCGTGCCGATACCTCCTGTTGAATCGCGTACAAGCACACCGATACGAAAGCTTCCGTTACCGCTGTCGCGCGCAGGTACGACCGAGACGGTCTT
>JAZRTE010000028.1:0-10571 GCA_045651785.1 Eubacteriales bacterium
CTGCTCGCTTACTCCGCTTCACAATCCCCGTCGAAACCTTTACGGCCCCGTGTGTAAACCCCAAAAATGACAAGCATTTTCGGGGACCCCGTGTTTTAGCCCCAAAATGACAAGCATTTTCGGGGACCCCGTGTTTTAGCCCCAAAAATGACAAGCATTTTCGGGGACCCCATATTTTTAACCCCCAAAAGTCGCTTCGCTCCCGACACAAAATGCAAGCATTTTGGTCGAAATCCGCGCGGCGGGGTTTTGTGAGCGCCGTTCATTCGCATCTCACTCACCGCTCGCGGCGCTCTAAGGTATATTCTCGGGCGTGGATTTTTAATGGTGTAAATGTTATATATTATGCTTTTCTTTTAAAATTTTTCTTATTTCCGCGGTGGCGGATTCGACTATTTCGTTTGAGCGTTTTTCGTCGTGGGTGAAAAATTCGGTATCGGGATCGGTTTTGACGTTTTTATAAAACTCATACGCATAGTTTATGCGTTCGGTTATATCGTCATACGCGAAATAATCGATAGTAGTGTTGGGAAATTCTTTTACGCCCCCGATAATTTCCAAAGGTCGATAATTTTCGTTCTTTTCGAGAAAACGGCAATCGATCTCATACCAGCTTTTGCGGATGAGCTTGATGTTTGCACGCCAGGTTTCCCTTCCGCGGCCGTTAATGAACGGATGGATTATATCGCGCACATAGATAGTATCGGTTAAAATATGCACGTAATAGCCGAGATAAAAGGAATACATTCGATTATCCTTTTCATCAAGCGCATATTTCGTGAAAAATTCGCGATTATCCTCAAAGCGTTGCTCGTAAGAAACGCCCTCTCGCTTCCAATGCGATGTATCCTTTGACGGCATATAGGTGAAATCATCGACCATTCTGCCGCTGTCGGGTGCGATCACTCCGACGAAAAATGCCGCTTCATCGACATTTTCCAAGGTTTTTAACAATTTTTCAGCCACTCGGAGGTGGGTCAACCAGGTTGCCATTAATAGTTCCCCTTGCTTGCACGCTCGATTTCGCGCTTTGCTGTTTTTTCCGCCTCGACGTCGCGCTTGTCGTAAAGCTTTTTACCCTTGCAGAGTCCGATTTCGACCTTTACCCAACGGCCCTTGAAATACATCGAAAGCGGAATCAGCGAATATCCCTTTTGACCGACTGCACCGAAAAGGCGGTCGATTTCGCGGCGGTGCATAAGCAATTTACGCGCACGGTAGGGGTCACGGTTGAAGATATTGCCCTTTTCATAGGGGCTGATATGGATACCGTAGGCAACCAATTCGCCATCGTCGATACGGCAAAATGAATCCTTTAAATTAACTCTGCCGCAACGAAGCGATTTTACCTCGGTACCGAAAAGCTCGATGCCGGCTTCGAATTTATCTTCGACGAAATATTCGTGATATGCGGCGCGGTTGTTTGCGATACCGCGGATTAAGTCCGACATACGAACCCTCCTTTTTTCATAATGAAAGCAACTTATTATATACTAACTTTTTGTAAAAATCAACTTTAAATTTTTCCCAAAACGCAATCTGATTCGAAGCAAAGCGTTTCGTTTGTCGAATTAAAGGCGGAAAGAACGAACCTTCCCTCTTTTTCTGCAACGCCTATCGACAAAACGTCTTGTATCTTCGCTTCGTGGTGGAAAATTATCCGCATTTCACTGACGAAATCGTCTTTGCGGTCAAACGGAATGTAATCAAGCGAGATATCCGAATATATGCAGTTATTGAGATGGTCGTTTTCGTCGAGATCGGAAAGACGAACAACTCTTTCGGCGCATATCGGAAGCTCCTTTGCATTCAGGTTGCGCGGAATTTCGATTCTTGCGCAATCAAAATTATGCTCGGGAATGGGGAACGGAAACTCACGCGGTCGGACAAGCTTGCGCGTGTCATATTTAACTATTACCCATTGTGTCGTCGCGTGGATTATTTCCTCGCCGTCGCGGTAAAATTCAAATTCGCGCTCATAGGTTATGCCAGTTACGCGGTTGTTATAGGTGCGAACGGTAAGCTCGTCATAGGCGAACACAGGCTTGCTTATCTTCATTGCGAGCTTCGTGATGACGAACACCATATTAACGTCGCGCATCTGGTTATAAGTACAGCCGAGCGCATCGCAGTCTTCCCTCGCGAGCTGTTGCATATAGCGCTGAATAGCCGAGGGCTTTATCGTGCTGTTGGGGAAAACATCAAAGCTTTTTACAGTAATTTTTGTTTCTAACATCAGTTTTTTACCTTTGCAAGCGGGTTTGCTTCGGTTGCGTCCTTTAACTTTTGATTAGATAAATGGGTGTATATTTGCGTTGTGGTCAACTGCTCGTGACCGAGAATTTCTTTAACGGCGAGAATATCGACGTCACCCTCCGAGCACATAAGCGTTGCGGCGGTATGGCGAAGCTTATGCACCGAAAGACCGCGTCCGCCGAGTCCCGCAAGGTCGAGATAGCGGTAAACGAGTGCTTGTACCATTTGGTTCGATATTCTTTTGCGGCGCGAGCTTAAAAAGAGCGCCTCCTTATCGATAATGGGTTGTCCGTGCTCGGTCGCTTTTGATTGGCGAACCTCAAGATAGCTGTAAAGCGCGCGTCTGCAGGCAGAATTGAGATAAACCATTCGCATTTTGTTGCCCTTGCCCGTAACGTAAAGCTTCGACAGATCCGAATCTATATGAGCAAGGTCGATACCGACAAGCTCGGAAAGACGCATTCCGCAGTTTAAAAACAGCGTTAATATGCAATAATCTCTCTCGTAGGTCGGGCAATCGCGCGGAACGCTTTCCAAAAGCGTTATTGCCTCTTCGAGCGTAAGATATTTGGGAAGCGCAGGCTTGACCTTCGGTGTTTCGATATCCTTTGCGGGGTTATCCTCGAGCTTATGCGATTTTACGGTATGGTATTTATAAAAAGCCTTTATTGCCGAAAGCCTTCTTGCGCGGATACGCGCGCCGTTTTCTCTGCCCGAAGCAAGATAGAGCAAATACGAATATATTTCGTCGGTACGGACAGAGCCTGCAAGCTTATAATCCAGCTCGGCAAGGCTTATTTCGGTCATATCTGTCTTTTCGGGCTTTTCGCCGCGGCGCGACACGATGATATAGCGGAAGAAAAGAATGATATCGTTAACGTATTCGCTTACCGTCAGCGGCGAACAGTTTTGAATCGAGCCCTTATAACCCGCAAAGGTCACTATCGGCTCGGGCAGATTTGTGTTTACCATTACTTTCCCTCCCTTTCGTTAAAATACCTGCGAAAATAAGCATTCCGCAGGCAGCTTTTTTAGTTATTTGCGCTTACGCGTTTAATGTCGGCGCCGACCGAGCGGAGCTTGCCGACAAGGTCTTCATAGCCGCGTTCGATATGGTGAATATCGTCGATAAAGGTAGTACCTGCGGTGGAAAGTGCGGCGATAACCATTGCCGCGCCTGCGCGAAGGTCGACAGCGCGAACCGTAGACGGAGTGAACGCTTCGATTCCCGTGATTATTGCATCTCTGCCCTGAACGGTGATCCTTGCGCCCATACGGATGAGCTCATCGGTATATTTAAAGCGCGAATCCATTACGCTTTCGGTGATTCTGCTTTCGCCCTCGGCAAGACAAAGAAGAACGCAGAATTGAGGATTCATATCTGTGGGGAAGCCGGGATAAAAGTCGGTCTTAACACGGACTCTTTTAAGCTTGCCGTCGTAACGGACACGAACGTAATCGTCGCCCTCCTCAACGTTAACACCCATTTCCAAAAGCTTTCTTGTCGTTGCTTCAAGGTGACGGGGAATGACGTTGTTTATGGTAAGGTCGCCCTTGGTTGCCGCCGCGGCGATCATATAAGTGCCTGCTTCGATCATATCGGGAATGATCGCATAAGTACCGCCGTGGAGCGATTCGACACCGCGAATCTTAATTACCTCGGTACCTGCGCCCGAAATATCGGCACCGCATGAGTTAAGGAAGTTTGCAAGATCAACTATATGCGGCTCACGCGCGGCGTTATCGATAACCGTCATTCCGCTTGCGCAGGCTGCGGCGATCATAATGTTTGCGGTCGCACCGACCGAGGCAACGTCCATATAAATCTGCGCGCCCTCCAACGGCTTTTCGGTATAACAGCTTATACCCGAGGTGCAATTTACGGTCGCACCGAGTGCTTCAAAGCCCTTAATGTGCTGATCGATGGGACGTGCGCCGAGGTTACAGCCGCCGGGAAGCGAGGTGAACGATCTTCCGAATCTGCCAAGCTCCGCACCGAGAACGTAATAGGAGCCGCGCATATTACGCGCAAGGTCCAACGGAACGCTGTTGCTGCGAACGGGGCGCGTATCGATGCTGTAGGTGAAATTATCGATTTGCTTTATCTCCGCGCCCATACGGCGAAGAATCTCCAAAGCGTTTTGAATATCGCTCACGTCGGGAAGATTTTCCAAAACGCATATATCATTTACAAGAATTGTGGCAAAAATAATAGGTAAAGCGGCGTTTTTCATTCCGCCGATATTAACGCTTCCGACAAGCGGTCTGCCGCCCGAAACACAAAGCTTATCCATATGTAAAAACACCTTTCGGTTTTAAGTCATAAGTATACATAATTATGATAGCATCAAGAGTTTGAATTGTCAAGCACTTTCACATTACAGTTTATGCGGCTTTTAATATCTTGACAATTTTTTGCCTTTGTATTAATATAATATACCGTGCTCACTGAACTTTTTCGGGTGGATTCCCGATTTTATACATAACGAAAGCCTCTTTAACAAACCGAAAAGAAAGGAAACTGTATGGCAAAAAACCAAAAACCCAAGGTTAATATTATTTTTCTCGGCGGTGTCGACGGTATCGGAATAAACTGCACCGCGTTTGAATACGAAAACGACATTATTATCGTCGATTGCGGACTCGCCTTCCCCGAGGACGATATGCTCGGCGTCGATATAGTCGTGCCCGACCTGACCTATCTTGAAGGCAAGGCGGAAAAGGTGCGCGGTCTTCTTATCACACACGGACACGAGGACCATATCGGCGCAGTCCCCTATTTTCTTTCGAAATTTCCCAACTGTCCCGTTTATGCAGGTCGCTTGACCTTGGGCATTCTTGAAGGAAAGCTGCAGGAGCACGGTATTCGCAACGCAAAGCTGATCGAAATACGCGCAGGCGATTGCATTACCGTCGGCTGCTTCCAAAGCGAATTTATTAACGTAAACCATTCGATGCCCGATGCTTGTGCGATTTGCATTACAACGCCCTGCGGAAGAATTTTACACACGGGCGACTTTAAGGTCGATTACACCCCCGTAGGCGAAAAGAAGATCGACCTGCCCCGTATTGCCGAGCTTGGCAGAAAGGGCATCCGTTTGCTTCTTTCCGACAGCACGAATGCCGAACGCCCCGGCTATACCCCAAGCGAAAGCAGTCTTGCCGAAAGCTTCGACCGCATTTTTATGAACGAAAGCCGCCGCGTTATTATCGCGACCTTCTCGTCAAACGTGCACCGTGTTCAGCAAATCATTAACGCTTCCGAAAAATACGGCAGAATGGTTGCGATAAGCGGAAGAAGTATGCAAAACTTCGTCCGTGCGGCGGTTAAATTGGGTTATCTTAACATCCCCGACGGAATTCTTATTGACCTTGCCGACGTTAACCGTCTTCCTCCCGAACGCGTAACGCTTGTTACGACGGGAAGCCAAGGCGAGCCGATGAGCGCGCTTTACCGTATGGCATTCGGCGAGCATAATCAGATCTCGATCGGATATGAGGATCTTGTCGTTCTTTCGTCCTCCGCTATCCCCGGCAACGAAAAGCTTATTACCAAGATCATAAACGAGCTTTACAAGCGCGGCACAGACGTTATTACCTACAGCCAATATGACGTTCACGTTTCGGGTCACGCCTGCCGCGAGGAATTAAAGCTTATTCAGGCGCTTGCAATGCCCGAATATTTCATCCCCGTTCACGGCGAATATAAGCATCTCGTTGCTCACGCAGACCTCGCACACGAAATGGGCGTTAAGGAAAACCGCATTTTCATTCCCGAAATCGGCAGAGTTTTCGAAATGAGCAACCGAAGCATCAAGCCGGCGGGCGTTGTCGAGGCAGGCCCCGTTATGGTCGACGGCGGTGCGGGCGGCGAGGTAAACAGCGTTGTACTGCGTGACAGAAAGCGTCTTTCCGAGGAAGGCATTATCATTGTTTCGGCAGGTGTCGACCTTGAATATATGTGCATTTCCATTGACCCCGAGGTGATCTCACGCGGGTTCGTTTATGAAAAGGAAAACGAGGAGCTCATCGGCAGAATTACCGAATGCGCGCGTCAATCGCTTATCCGCACGCTTGCAAAGGGCGTTGACGATATCGAAACAATTCGTGCAAGATTGCGCGATGACGTTGCGGAATATGCGCGTAAACGCACAAAGCGCCGTCCGATGATCGTCACGTTGCTTAACGAAATACAGCTTTAAAAATCCCATAAAGCACAAAAAAGCTTCCCGAACGGGAAGCTTTTGATTTTATTTGCAGAAGAAATATTCCAAGACCGAATGCAAGGCAGAGCTTTCGGGATCACGGAGATAAAATTCCTCGCCGCGTGCGACCGAGGGAATTAAAAGCTCAAGCGAAAAACGGCCGCTTACCGTTATTGCCGAAATATTCCAAAGATTCGTGTCGGCAAGCAATTTCGCGAAAAATGCCCAAAACTCAGCTCGGTCAAGCGGCTTGTTTGCAAAAGCAGAGCCGCAAAGCGATTCGACGAACGAGCCGACAGAACCGTTTTCACGTTCAACAAGGCAGGAAAAGGAAATTTTTATGCCGCCGTCGCTGTCACTTGCCGAAACGTCGATATTTCCGTCAACCGCGCAATCAAGACAGAGCGTAAGCGCATAGGCAGAAATGAGCAGCATATCGTCGCCGTTGCCGATCGCGACGGTTTCGGGAAAAACATTCGGGATATTTATACGGTTCGCCAACGAGGGTACAACCTCACCGAGCGTCGAAAAAAGCGCAGAAAGCGATGCCGAAACGTCGAAAAAGCGCAGTCGGTGAACGTCGGAAAGCTCCAACAGCAGACGCTCGATAACGGTGAAAAGTCTTTTCCCCTTTTCGGTGCCGTCCAAGTCGGACAGTGCTGCAGATATGACCGCATTTACACCGATATCATAGCCCGAAAGCTTGCTGAATCGCTCGCACAGACGCTCGACCATGCTATCGGCAAGATAGCGGAAGCACACCAGCCAGCAATTGCTTCCGCGGATGACGGTTACATAGCCCTTTGAGCCTTCACCCGCAATATCGGCGATCATCATCTTGCCCTCGTCCAGCAAGCGCAGTCGCTCACGGTCGGTAGGTTTTAAAATTTTATCGAACCTTGAGCCGATACGAAAGGACTTTGAATCGGCACATCTGCCGTTTTTGGCAACTATTTTAAGGTTGTCGTCTGCAAGCAAAAGAGGTAGGTCGAACGAATCTATATTTTGTTTTAATTCTTCAACAGAGAAGAATTTCGGCGCAAACACTTCTACTTTCATTGTTCTTCGTCTTTTTTATATTCGGCAATATCCGAAAGCTCGCAGTCAAGTATCTTACAAAGCTGGTCAAGGGTATAGGTGCTTACGTTTTGGTTTTTGCGAAGTCGGTCAAGCTGACCTCTGCTATATCCGTAATCCCTTAAAAGCTTATACTGCGACACATTCTTTTTCTTCATTGTTTCCCACAATTTATCGTAAGAAATCATACAATATACCTCGCATTAACGATTCTAATTTAATCTTAGAATCGCCACCGTATAACGGCAATTCCCCATAATAGGGGAATAAACCGAGGTATTAATATATTCTCAGTACACAAACCGACATATCGTCGGCGGTTTCACAGCTTTTCCTTGCCTCGCGGATTATTTTCGATGCAAGGGCGCGTGCCGACGGCATTGGAGGGAGCCCGTTTTCGGGAAGTATCGCTTTTTCGCTTCCCGTTTGCAAAATCCCGTCACTCAACATAACTATCATATCGCCTTTAAGGAGCGGAAAGCTCTTTTTTTCAGCAATTACGTTCCGCATTATGCCCGCAGGCGGTGTGCGCGCTTCGATAAGCGTTGTTTTGCCGTTGCGTATGAGCAGAGTCGGCGCCGCACCTGCTTTTATAAGCGTTGCACGTGAATTGATGCGGTCAAGCTCCAACAGATCGACGGTTGCAAAAATTTCTTCCTGCTTTTCAACAAGCGCCTTGTTAAGCAGTTTAATCGCGCTCTCCTTTTCCGCACCGACGGAAAGCAGCTTTTCGAGCATTATTGCGGCAAGACGGCTTGTCAGCGCCGCATCTCTGCCGCTGCCCATTCCGTCGGAAACAAGACAGTAAAAATATTTATCCTCGTTTTCGAAAACGCTTACAGTATCGCCGCATACCGTTTCGTTTTCCTTGGCTTCGGAAATTTTGGCGCATTCGACCCGAAACGACGGCACGGAATGCAGGCGCATCAGGTGATAGCCGTCGTGAATGGCTATCTCGGGAGAAGAAACCGAGGTTTTCAGTTCTTTTGCAACGGCTTGCGCTATTTCGTTCGGCGTGGTCTTTATCCTGTCGGGCTTGACCCCGAAGACCGTCACGTCGAACCTGCGAGAGCCGATGACCTTAACCCCGTCGCATTCGATTCCGAGCGAAATAAGAGCGGCTTTTATGCTTTTCGCAAGCGCTTTATCGTTTTTGGAGCTTTCCTCCTGCTTTTTAGCGGCATCGATAAGGATGGAGGAAAAGGCAGAATATTCATCCGCCATCTGCTTCAAGCCCCTTTCACCCTCACGGGCGCGCATTATGGGAAGGTTGTTTATCTCTCTTGCCATAGCGCAAACGCTTGGACAGCGCGAGCTTATGTGAGTGGGTATGCGCGAATACGCGGCAACTCCGTTCCGCCTTATTTCGCTTGTAAAAAAGTTGCTTACCTCGCTTTTGTCAAGCTCACAGCCCGCACAGCGCGAGCATTGGTCTTCAACGCAGGAAACTATGCCTCGGTTAAGATCGGTTATACTCGTTTCGGCGGTATTGTCGGAAACCGTGTAAAAAAGTGACGAAAGTGACGAAAATGCCGCGGCATAGCGTGAAATCCGTCGGTCGTGCGCGCGCTTTTCAGCCGACGCGACCGCCGTGCGGTGTATCGGCAGTTTTTTGCGAAGGAGGGCAAAAGCGATATAGACAAGAATAAGCAGTGGCGCAAACACCTTTACGCCTTCTCCGCCCGAAAGATAAAAATATCCGCTTACGGCAAGCATATAGGAAAGCACGAGTGCAAGCGGCTCGAGCTCGGTAACGAGCAACCCGTAGGACATCCCCAAAACACCCAAAGCGCCGGTTGCCTCGCCTCCGCAGGCAATACCGCAAATTATACCGCAAACTCCGCCGAAGCCAAAGCCGCGCGTTCTTGCCGCACAAAGCGTAAAAGCCGCGCCGATAAATACGGCAAGCGAAATTCCCCCGATTTCAAAGGGGAGCAGTACAAAGGTAAACGAAAATGCAAAGGCAAGCAGAGAAAGCTCGTATTTTTTGGGATGAAGCTCCTTTTTGCGGTCGAAATAGCCGTAAAAGGCAAACGTCAGCGCAGGATAGGAAATGACTGCGGCAAGTAAAACGAAAAGGTCCTTGACGTTATTTATCCCGTTGATAGCGATATATGCCGCTCGCAAGGCGCTCAGCGACAGAGAAAGCAGAATGCGCGTGTAAAGAAAGACTCCGCCGTTTTTTTCTTTCGCCGAAAGCACGAAGAAAAGATAAACCGCACAAAACAGCGAAAGCAATATGCAAGGGTCGAAAAAGGATGCAAGAAGAACACCGACAAAGGTGCTTTTCCTTATGTTTTTCGGCGCGGCGCAAAGAAATGCCGGTCCAAAAGGCAAAACCGCGCTCGTAAGACTTGCGCTCGACAGCAAAAATCCCATAATTGCCGGTATCGGGTTGATTTTAAGTGCTTTTATCGGAGAATTTGTTTTTATCCGTTCCATTTTTTGCTCTTCCGTTTCTTTTTGATTTGGTTTGACCATTATACAAAAAAAGAAGAGCGTTGATTGTCGAAGCAAAAGCGAATTTTTTGTGTTGTTTTTTCGTTTTTTACAGTTTATGGGGTATTTGAGAATAACAAAAGCGGTTTTATATCTATCAGGTCGTTTATGGCGATAAGGCTTTGATTGTTTTCGCGGTTGAGATTCCACCAAAGCGCGCCGCGAAGCGATTTTTCCGCCATAAGCCGTAACCTTGCCGATATCGAGCGCACGTCCTCGAACCAAACGCGGTGAGCTTTGCCGTCATCGGCGGTATAATCGAAATAGGGCGCCAAAACGGTTGAATCGAAGAAAATTTCCGCGCCCTTTTGCGATGCGAGTGTGAACGCCTGACGTGTCGAAACCGAATTCGCACGAGAAACGCCTTGAATATAGGGCAGAGTGAAATCATAGCCGTAATTCGATATGCCCAAAAAAATTTTTTCGGCAGGAATACGCGTCAACGCATAATCGACAACCTCGCGCACAGGCTTTATCGGCGAAACCGCCATCGGAGGGCCGTAGGTATAGCCCCATTCGTAGGTCATAAGCAAA
>JAZRTE010000029.1:0-4631 GCA_045651785.1 Eubacteriales bacterium
ATCGAGCCCACCACCGAAAACACCCTGCTCAAGCAGATGCGCGATCAGGCGCTTATCGCTATCGGCTCTGCCGACGTTATCATCTTTATGACCGAGCTTTCGGTCGGCGTTACCGCGGCGGATAGGGAAATTGCCTCGATGCTCAAAAAGAGCCGCAAGCCGATAATCGTTGCGGTCAACAAGGTCGACACCATCGGCGACGTGCCCGCAGGCTTTTATGAATTTTACGAGCTCGGCTTTGAGGACGTAATTCCCGTTTCCTCGGTACACGGCACGGGTACGGGCGATATTCTCGACTGCGTTATTTCCTATCTCCCCGAGGAGGTAAGCAACCCCGAGGAGGAGGGGGCTATCCGCGTTGCGGTTATCGGTAAACCGAACGCAGGTAAATCGAGCATAATCAACCGCATCACGGGCGAGGACCGCGCGATCGTTTCGGATATGCCCGGTACAACGCGTGATGCTATCGACAGCTTTGTGGAAAATAAATACGGCAAATATATCTTCGTCGATACCGCAGGTATAAGAAGAAGCGCAAAGGTCGAGGACAGAATCGAAAAATATTCGGTCATCCGCGCCAATGCCGCTGTCGAAAAGGCAGACGTTTGCCTTATTATGGTCGATGCAAACGAGGGCGTTACCGCTCAGGACGAGCGTATCGCGGGTCTTGCGCATAACGCAGGTAAATCGAGCATAATCGTTATTAATAAATGGGACAGCTTAGAAAAGGATAATTCCTCGGTAAACAACTATAAAAAGGACGTTTACACCGCGCTTACCTATATGCGCTATGCTCCCGTTGCCTTCGTTTCGGCAAAAACCGGACAAAGAGTCGATAAGCTCTATCCCACCATCAACGAAATACACGAAAACGCAAACCGCCGTATCACGACGGGCTTGCTCAACGATTTTCTGTCCGACGTTACGGCAAGGGTTCAACCCCCGTCCGACAAGGGCAGAAGATTGAAGATATATTATATGACTCAAACGGGTGTAACACCCCCCACCTTCGTTCTTTTCTGTAACGATTCCGAGCTTTTCCATTTCTCCTATCAGCGTTATATCGAAAACTGTCTGCGCGAAGCGTTTGACTTTTCGGGCACGCCGATACGCTTCGTGATCAAACAAAAGGGCGAAAATCCCAAAGGAGTTGAAATCAAATGAGATATTTACTCGACCTTGATCCCAACAACAACTTTTTCGGCGTAGTCGCAAAGTGGATACTCGGTATCGAAAATGATTCGCTTTGCAATACGGTTACCGTTATCGGCTGGATAATCTGTGCAGTCATCGCCTATCTTTTAGGCTCGCTCAATTCTGCGATAATCGTTTCGCGCTATAAGTTCAAGCAGGATATCCGCTCGTTCGGAAGCGGTAATGCAGGTCTTACCAATATGCACCGCGTTTACGGCAAGGACGGCGCGGTCTGGACGTTGCTCGGCGACGTTTCAAAGCAGCTCGTTTCGGTGCTTATCGGTTCTGTTATGTTCGGCAGAATGGGCGCATACCTCGCAGGCGCGTTCTGTATGATAGGCCATATTTTCCCCGTATATTACCGCTTTAAGGGCGGCAAGGGCGTTCTTACCGCCGCTACGATGATATTGCTTATCGACCCGATGATATTTGCGGTGCTTATCGTAATTTTCGCGTTGGTGCTTCTCATAACTCGCTACGTTTCGCTTTCCTCTATCATCGCGGCACTCGTTTATCCCGCATCCATCCGTATCGCCTACGGTATGGAGCACGCGTTTGAGCTTTTCTTCGCGCTCTTCGTCGGCATTCTGGTCATCTATATGCACCGCTCGAACCTCTACCGCATCTTCAATAATCAGGAATCGAAGTTCTCCTTCCGTAAAAAGCCCGAGCCTAAGGAAATCATGGATATGGAAGACAAGGAAAACGACGGCGATAATACCTATTATCCCCCTGCAACCCAAAAGAAAAAGAAGAAAAAGTAAAAATCAGATATATCAAAACGAAAAGAGGTGAAATTCCATGCCGCTTGCCGATTCGGTACGTCCGAAAAGCTTCGATGACGTTGCGGGACAAAAGCATCTGCTTGCCAAAAACGCACCCTTCCGCCGTATAATCGAAAGCGGACATATCCCGTCGCTCGTCTTTCACGGACCTCCGGGTACGGGCAAAACGACGGTAGCCGATATCGTCGCAAAGCAAACGGGCAGGGAATTTTACCGCATAAACGCAACGGTCGCCTCGCTTTCTGACATAAAGGATATATTATCGCTTTCGCAAACGATAACCGCCTATGACGGAATAATCCTTTATATCGATGAAATTCAGTATTTCAACAAAAAGCAACAGCAATCGCTTCTTGAATACGTTGAGGACGGTCGTGTAACGCTTATAAGCTCTACCACCGAAAACCCCTTCTTTTCGCTTTATCCCGCGCTTTTGTCACGCTCAAGCGTGTTTGAATTCAAGCCCGTCGATGCAAAGGATATGCTTCCTGCGTTGCGCCGCGCGTTCGATTATTGCAACGAAACGGCAAGGCTTGATAAGGAATGCGGCGACGACGTGCTTCTTACGATAGCAAACGGCTGCGGCGGTGACGTTCGCAAGGCGCTCGGCGCGTTGGAAAACGTCTATTACGCAAGTGAAAAGGTGCTGTCCGGCGAATTGGCTCATCAGCTTGCACAAAGGTCGGGCATCCGCTTCGACCGTGACGGTAACGAGCATTACGATCTCCTCTCGGCGTTCCAAAAATCTATCCGCGGCTCCGACCCCGATGCCGCAATATTCTATCTCGCGCGGATTTTGGAGGGCGGCGATCTAATATCGGCTTGCCGCAGATTAATGGTCATCGCGTGTGAGGATATCGGTCTTGCCTATCCCATGTGCATTCCGATAGTAAAGGCTTGTGTCGATATCGCAAATTCGGTCGGCCTGCCCGAAGCAAGCCTTCCGCTTGCCGATGCGGTGGTGCTTTTGGCAACCGCGCCGAAATCAAATTCCGCGCACGACGCCTACCACGCGGCGGTACAGGCGATAAACAGCGGCAGGGGAAGGGATATCCCGTCATACCTGCGCGATACCCACCGCCCCGATGCGGATAACGGCTATAAATATCCGCATATCTATCCCAATCATTACGTAAAACAGCGTTATCTGCCGAGTGACGTCAAGGAGGGTGAATTTTACACCTTCGGTGACAACAAAACCGAACGCGCCGCTTATGAATATTACAAGCTCATCCGCGGTATCTCGGAAAAGGATAAAAAATAGGTCAAATTATGAATATGCAAAAGCTTTTCCCCATAGGAAGAAGCGCCCTTCTTTCCACGGTTGCCTTTTGGGGCTTCTATTTTATAAGAATATGTATCGAAGGCTTGGTCGGCATCTTCTATTCTAACGACGATACCGAGGTAAACGGCTATCCCGATTCCTATTTTACCGTCTGCCTGATAGTCGCGGCGGTGGCGTTCTTCGCGTTCTGTCTTGACGTCTGCTTCGCAAACAGCGGTAAGCGTGCTTGCTATATCGAAAAAAGCAAGGAAAAGGAATCGTTTTCCTTCGGCAGTGAAATCGTTTCGATGTTTAAAGACCTTGAATTTTTAACTCTCGTTGCCGTATTTTCCGCTTGGAATCTCGTTATTTTGGATGCTTACGCATTCCTTGTAACCCTTGCTTTTCTGCTTGTTGCCGATTTCTTTGCGCGTCTTAATTGGTTTGCCTATTCCCGCGAGGGCGCAAAAATTCCCGAAAACAAGGGCATTGCCGCAGTAAGAATGGCTATCCACGTTGCGATATGGTTTGCCGTTATCGGACTTTTGTGCGTTCTTTCGCTTATCGGACGCGAGCTCTTCGGTGCGATATTCGCCGCAGTCGGAATGTATCTTTTCGTCGCGCTCGGCGCTTTGGTCGGTCTGCTTGTCCTTCTCTTCGTATGGCGCAGAATCCGCGCGTTAAGCATTCAGCGCCGCTTCTTCAAAAAGCTCGCTAAAGCCTGCCGTGAAAACTCTGTGCGCTATAAGGAGCCCAAGGGTATCTACAGCTCGGTCTTGCGCCAACGTGTGATGCAGTTCACGCTTGAAAGCAATCTCGTCCGCTTTAATTGCGTGCTTATACCTACGATATTGCGTAAAACCCCGCTTTACTTCCTCGGCAACGGCGAGGTTAAAAGAGTACATACCTTCTATTTCTTCAAGATCGATATATTCTCGTCGGAAAAAACACTTAAATATCATCTTGAAAGACCGCAAAAGGGCGAAAAGAACGTAATAATCCTTTCTCCCATCCCCCGTGAATTCTTCATCGGTGAACGCGGTAACGCCGCTTCGGGCGATTTCAATTCCGAGGTAGATAAGGCGCTTATCTACAGCGGCTCGGAATTTTGCAACTATATCGAACGTGTCGTTTCCGAAAAGCATATCTACGATAAGGAAAACAAATAAGGCTCGGTTTTTGTAAAGTACGATTTCAATTATGTTCGGTTTTTTACATCGCTTTTCGGTTCGAACAAACCGCAACAAAACGGGCGATTCTTGAATCGCCCCTACAGTTTTATATGTTATATCGATTTAAAAACCGCCACGCAACAAATAAAACGAACGTTATTGTAAGTCGGATCGTAGCCATGTCGTTCTGTGAGCCAAGGAGTTGATTTATGACAT
>JAZRTE010000030.1:0-29978 GCA_045651785.1 Eubacteriales bacterium
GTTTCAAGGCCGAAATATTCGCTGATATCTCTGCCGTTAACGGTAACATTACCGGTGCCGGGGATGGTACGAACACGTGCTACAGAACTCTTTCTTCTGCCGGTGCCGTAGAAATAGGGAATAGCGGATTGATAATTCATAATTCAGTTCCTCCTTACTTAACTTCCACAGCAATAGGAGTTTGAGCCTGTTGCTTGTGTTCAGCGCCTGCATAAACCTTGAGTCTGCCGAAGCTTGCATCGCCAATCTTGTTCTTGGGAAGCATACCCTTAACTGCGAGTTCAACTGCCATTTCGGGCTTGGTTGCCATAAGGGTGCGGTATTTAACCGATTTAAGACCGCCTACGTAACCGCTGTGACGGTAGTAGAATTTCTGGTCGAGTTTCTTGCCGGTAAGAACTACCTTGGAAGCGTTAACAACGATAACGCATTCGCCGCAATCAACGTGGGGGGTGTATTCGGGACGGTGTTTGCCGTTGAGGATGGTTGCCGCAAGAACTGCTACCTTACCGAGGGTTTTGCCTTCAGCGTCGATAACGTACCACTTACGTTCAACAGCCTCTTTCTTCAACATAGTTGTAGACATAGGTTGAATTCCTTTCGATAATATCTGTTTTTTTTCGTACTTCGCAATTATAACACAAGAATCTGCTTTGTCAATACCTTTTTCAAAACTTTTTTCGATTTTAGGGGTATTTTTTGCGTTTTTCTTCGTTTTTCTTTGATTTTTCAAATTGCGGGGAATGAAAATGCATAAAAATACGGCGCTTCCGCAAAGGAAACGCCGTGGTTTTTAATATGCGTTATAGTGAATCGTTGCGGAGGTAAGAACAGAATTTTCCTCGTCTATGGAGATTTGCTGCCACGCGGATTGCGAGCCTTCGTAATATACGTTTATAATATAAGGACAATCGTCAAATGCATATACGCCGATATAGGTAACGCTTGCGGGAATGGTTACCGATGCTAAGTAGTAGCAGTAGGAGAATACCGCGTGGTTGATTTGTGTCAAGCCTTTGCCGATCATTACGCTTTCAAGATTTTGGCAATATTGGAACACTGCCGTGCCGAGCTTGGTTACGCTATCGGGAATGGTAATCGCAGTTAAAGCGTAGCAATGAGCAAACGCATCCGAATCGATGGTTTTTAATCCCTTGCCAAGGTTTACCTCTTTAAGGCTTTCGCAATAGTGGAATGCGAATTCGTCGATCAGAGTCACGCTGTCGGGAATAGTCACCGAGGTGATAGAGGTGTTATCCTTGAACGCCTCATAACCGATTGCGGTGACGGTATATCCGTTGATTTTAGAAGGGATAACCAAATCGGTATCGGTGCATTCTCCAATGCCCGTTATCGTGCAGGTTGTTCCGTCGGAATTTACGGTGTAATCAAAGCCGACCGAGCTGTATTCGCCGTTATAATAGATAATCGCGTTGATGAGTGAGGTGTTAGTGTCATCAATGTAGATTTGGCTCCATTGAGCTTTTGTGCCGTTATAATTCACTTCGGTTAACTCGTCGCAATCGTGGAACGCATAGGTATAAATATGGGTAACACTGCTCGGAAGGGTAAACGAGGTTAACGCGGTACAGTTTTGGAACGCGGCGTTGTTGATGGATTTAACACCTTCACCGATAATCAGCTCGGTAAGACTTGTGCAGCTGCGGAAAGAATTTGAGCTGATGGTGTTGATGCTTCCGGGGATAGTAACCGAAGTTAAAGCAGAGCAAGCCTTGAAGGCGTATTGACCTATGCCGGTCATTCCTTCGGGAAGTATTACCTCGGTCAAAGCGATGCACTGTGCAAACGCTTCATAGCCGAGATAATTCAATCCGTTGCCGAAGTCAACATTGGTGATGCTTGTGCAGTTATAGAATGCGCCGTCGCCGATTGTGATTACGCTGTCGGGGATTATTACCGACGTCAATTCGGTACGATACTGAAATGCTCTGTCTTTGATTGCCGTAACCTTATAACCGTCGATCACTTCGGGAATTATCAAATCGGTATCTTTGCAGGTGCCAATGCCCGTTATCGTGCAGGTCATACCGTCGGAATTGACGGTGTAGGATAAGCTGACGGAGTAAGAGGGTTCTGCAAAATGAATCGTTGCATAGCTTAAGTTGTCGTTGTCGATGCCGACATAAACCTTGCCCCAATCCTCTTTTGTGCCTGCGTAATATACGTCGGTAAGGTTGTAGCATTTATAGAATGCCATACCTTCGATATTCGTAACGCTTTTCGGTATGGTAATAGCGGTTAAAGAGGTGCAGTTTACAAATGCCGAATAGGGAATGGTTTCTATGCCGTTTCCGAGATTAATCTCGGTTAGATTTGTGCAGTAACCGAAAGCGGAACTACCAAGACTTGTGATGGTGTCGGGAAGGGTAACAGCGGTTAGCGACGTACAGCCTTGGAAGGTATTGTCATAAAGCTCTGATATGCCGCTTCCGATAAGAATCTCGGTCAGCTTTGTACAATTGCAGAAGGCATACTTGCCCAAGTGTGTAACGTTGTCGGGAATAGTTATCGAAGATAAAGCGAAACAGGCGGAAAATGCGAAGTCACCTATGCTTTTGATTCCGTTTCCGAGATCAATGTCAGCAAGCTTTTTGCATTGATAAAATACATTGTTGGAAAGAAGGGTAACACTGTCGGGAATATTAATATAGGTAAGTCCTGTGCAATTATAGAAAGCATAGGAGCCTATTTCGGTAACGTTATCAGAAATAGTAACGGTTATAAGATCGGTGCAGTTATAAAATGCGTCATCGCCAATCGCGGTTACGGTATATCCGTCGATCGTTTCGGGGATTACCAAATCGGTATCTTTGCAGGTGCCGATACCCGTTACCGTGCAGGTCGTTCCGTCGGAATTGACGGTGTAGGATAAGCCGACAGACACGGGCTTGTAGTTATAGTGAATGGTTGCGTTGAAAAGGGGTTCGTTGTAATTTCCAATTGAAACCTTTGCCCAGTCTGCTTCGCTTCCCATATAATATATGTCTGTGAGGTTTTCGCAACGGGAGAACGCAGAATTGCCAATCGAGGTGATGCCGTTGGGGAGAGTAACGCTTATAAGGTTGTCGCAATAGCTGAACGCTAAATCGCTAATCAAAGTAACGCTATCAGGGATAGTTATGCTTGTAAGGCTATCGCAATTTTGGAAAACTCCTTGCCCAATCGAAATAACGCTATCAGGGATTGTAATGTTAGCAAGGTTTTTGCAACCGGAGAACATCCAATCACTAATTGAAGTAACACCTTTTGGGATGATAATGCTTGTAAGGCTTGTGCAACTAGAGAATGCATGATCGCCAATCTCGGAAACACTATCATGGATGATAACGCTTGTAAGATTCGAGCAATTGGAGAATGCGCTATTGCCGATTGAGGTAACGCTGTCGGGAATGTTTATGCTTGCTAGGTGTGTGCACCAAGAGAACGCATAATTGCCAATCGAAGAGACGCTTTTGCCGATGGTTATGTTCTTAAGGATATAACAACTGGAGAATGCTCTATCGCCAATTTCGGTAACGCTGTTGGGAATGGTGATGCTTGTAAGGCCGGAGCATTCGTAGAATGCCCGTTCGCCAATTGAAGTAACGCTGTCGGGTATACTAATGTTTGTAAGGTTGGAGCAACTATCGAACGTACCACTACCAATCGAAGTGATGCTGTCGGGAATGATGATGCTTGTAAGGCTCGAGCAACCGGAGAATGCGTTCGCTCCAATCGAAGTAACGCTATTGGGGATGTTAATGCTTATAAGGTTTCTGCAACCGCCAAATGAACTAGTGCCAATCGAAGTAATGCCATCGGGGATAGCTACGCTTGTAAGGTTGTCGCAATTGCCGAATGCCCAATCACCAATCGAGGTAACGCTGTCGGGGACAGCTACGCTTGTAAGGTTGTCGCACCAGTAGAACGCAGAATTGCCAATCGCAGTAACCCTATAATCGTCGATTTCCGAGGGGATTACAAGGTCGGTATCTTTGCAAGTACCAATACCTGTTATCGTGCAGGTAACACCGTCGGGGTTGACGGAGTAATCCAAACCTTCGGAATAAGATTCTTTGCCATAGTTATAGTGAATCGTTGCGTTGAAAATGGGATCATTAGAACCATAGATAGCAATCTTTGCCCAGTCTTCTTTGGTGCTTTTATAGTGTATGTCAATAAGGTTATCGCACTTATCAAACGCGAACTCGTCGATTGTCATTACGCTGTCGGGGATGATTATTTCTGTAAGATTGGTACATTCAAGGAACGCTCGGTTACCTATGCGAGTTACCTTGTCGGGGATGTTAATGCTTGTAAGACTTGTACACAGTTGGAACGTATAATCGTTAATCTCCGTGACGCTTTCAGAAAGGGTTATGTCAGTAAGGGCATAGCAGGTAACAAATGCCGCCCTTCCGAGCTTGGTTACGCTATTGGGAATGGTAACGCTTTTAAGACTCTTACAACAGTTGAATGCAGAAGCGCCGATTTCGGTAATGCTGTTAGGAATCTCGATGTTTACGAGATTGTAGCAACTCATGAACGTACCTTCGCTGATTACAGTAACACTATTGGGAAGCACTATATTTGTTAGAGCCTTGCAAGATGCGAATGCATAAGCTTCAATAGTTGTTACACTGTTGGGAATGAAAACGCTTGAAAGGTTGGTGCATTCACCAAAAGATTGTAAGCCAATAGTTGTTACACCATAGGGGATAGTAATGTAGGTCAGGTTTGAGCAACGATAGAATGCGCTTTCGCCGATTTTATTCAAATTGTCGGGGAGCAAAATATTATTAAGAGCTGTGCAACTATAGAATGCATAATCGCATATTTCGGTTATGCTGTTGGGCATATTGACGCTTGTAAGATTTTTGCAGTTATAGAATGTGTAGTCGTCAATTTTTGTTATACCGTAGGGAATAGTGAAGTTTGTAAGGCTTGAGCAACCGTAGAATGCGTGGTCACCGATGTGAGTTACCGTTTCGGGAATAGTTATGCTCTTGAGCTGTGTGCACCCCAAAAATGCGCTGGAATCGATTGCAGTTACACATTTAGGAATGGAAACGGCGGTAAGCGACGAGCAATACATAAACAAACTATTGTTTATTTTTGTCACGTTATTCGGAATGTTTATTTCGGTAAGACTTGTGCAAAATTCAAAAGCTCTCGGGTTGATTTCAGTTACACTGTTAGGTATGCTTATGATCTTTAGATTAGAACAGTTGGCGAAAGCAGCTTCGTCAATCGTAGCTACACCATCGGGAATAACCACGCTTGTAAGCTGTGAGCAGTTGTAAAACGCTACTCTTGCAATCGCAGTAACCTTATATCCGTCGATTTCCGAGGGGATGATAAGGTCGGTATCTTTACAAGTGCCGATGCCGGTAATGGTGCAGGTCACGCCGTCGGAGTTGACGGAGTATTTCAATCCCGTTGAGGACGGTTTTAACGGCTCGACGTACGAATCGGTGAAGCTATAGCCGCACTCGGTGCAGGTGTGGGTGGTGAAGCCTTGGTTAGATTCGGTCGGTGGAGTTACCGTTGAGGTGTAATTATGCGCGCTCTTTTCGCCGATATTGCCGCAGGAGCATTCCTTCCAGTGATATTCTCCGTCGTTCTTCCAATCGCCGTAGGTGTGGTCGATCTCGGGAATAGGCGCGGTTTCCTCGTTGCCGCAAAGGGTGCAGGTCTGCTTTTTCAAGCCTGTGCTCGAGCAGGTCGGCTCGGTCACGGTTTCCCAATCGCCGTAATTGTGGTCGCACTTGGGAACGTAATCGAAAACAACGTCGGAATTGACGATGGAGTCGTTGCCGTTTTTGAAATCAATATTCTTCCAATTATCGGCAGAGCCTGTATAATTGATTTCGATAAGCTTGTTGCAGCCCGTAAATGCGTTATCGCCGACAGCGATCAACGATTTGCCGATAGTGATGCTTGTAAGTCCTTTACAATTATAGAACGCGCCGCTTCCGACATATTTGACTGCGTCGGGGATGATTATGCTCGGTAAAGCGGTACAGCCGTAAAAGGCATACTCGCCTATCTCGGTAACGCTGTCACCGATAATGATGACAACGATGAAAATACAGTTGCGGAAGGCATCGTTGCCGATGACGGTGACGTCGCCCGAAATGTTGATATTGATAATGCTGGTACAGCCGTAAAATGCGTAATCGTTGATTTCGGTAATACCGTCGGGAATGGTTACGTCGGTAACGAGTTGATTGTTGAAGTAAAGGTTAGCGCCGCGGTTGCAGGGGTTTGCATTTCCGTCGCTGAAGGTTATATCAAGCCAATTTGAAATATCGCCGTTGTAATAAACGTTCTTTAATTTAACGCAGGCGTGGAAGGCGAATCTGCCTATCGATTTAACGCTGCTCGGGAGAGTGATCTGTTCGAGATTATCACATCCGTAGAATGCGTTGATGCCGATCTCCTCAACGCCCTCGGCGATAATAATTATAACGATATAAATACAGTTGTTGAACGCATTGTTGCCGATAACGGTTACGTTGCCCGTAATATTTACGCTTATAATACTGGTACAGCCGAAGAATGCGTTATCGCCGATCTCGGTAACGCTTGTGGGAATAATTACGTCGGTAACGAGGTGATTGTTGAAGAAAAGCCTTGCGCCGTTACAGCAGGGGTTCGAATTGCCGAGATAAAATTCGATATTAAGCCAATCGGTAAGCTCGCCTTGATAAAAGACGTCCTTTAAATTTTCGCATTCCAAGAAAGCTCCGTTTTCAATCAACGTAACGCTGCTCGGAATTGTGATTTCTTTAAGGTTTTGACATCCGTTAAAGGCGTCCTTTGCAATATGGGTAACTGTATCGGGGATGATAACGATAATAATGATGACGCAGTTATAGAAAGCACCATCGCCGATGGCGGTAACGGTATAGCCGTCGATCTCCGAGGGGATAGTAAGCTCGCTGCCTTCAAAATCACCGATGCCGGTGATAGTGCAGGTATTGCCGTCGGAATTGACCGAATAAGACAATCCTTTTTTGGGCGGAGCGATAGGGTCGACGTAGGAATCGACATAACTGTCGCCGCACTTGTCGCAGGTGTGGGTGGTATAGCCCTTGTCGGTTACGGTCGGGGGTGTGACGACCGAAATATAATTATGTTCGCATTCCTCAAGCGGGGGGATTTCAAAGGTATTCATACAGTGGCGCTTGACGAGTATATAGTCGAACTTGTCGATTTCGCCGTTTTTGTTAACGTCACCGCGAAGAAGCTGTTCGCTGTTGAGCTTTATAGTGCCCATACAGTGACGCTTGACGAGGATATAGTCAAACTTGTCGATTTCGCCGTTGCCGTTAAGATCGCCGTAATAATAGGTTGCGTTTTGAGTCGCCGCCTGCGCGATCACCGCCGTTGTCGGAAGTATGCAGGTTGAAATAATCAAAACGACCGCAAGGATCGCCGAGAGAAGATTAAACCGTTTCATTTTTTGCCCTCTGCATTTCGCATTTTTATATATGTAGAGATTTTAGCACCTTATTCATAGAATGTCAATCGAAAAACGGCAAAAAACGGCGCGTGCAGGCAATACGTACACTTTAAAAAAATTTATTTTAAAACGCTATTGACAAAACATAAACGCGGTGCTATAATCATCGATACCGAACAGATGTTCGGTTTGTGTGGAGTCGGAATACGCGGTTAGCTCCATCCGCGCCCGATTAATAACTTATGGCTTTGATTTTATGACGAAAGGATGAAAAATGGACTACAGAGAATACGCAAAGGATCTTCTTGCAAGAAAAAACAGCCTTGTTTCGGCTTACGGGGCGATCAAGGATGAGCTTAGGGGTTTGGAGAGGGAAAAGGTCGCCTGCAAAGCCCTTATGAACGAATGTGAGGCTTTTGGTAAGGACAACGGAATTTATGAGGACAGGTTCATCGGCACGCTGGCAAGCCTTGACGATTGCAGATTTCGGTTAAGCGTCGTTGAGAGAGAGCTTACGAAAATCGAAAAGGGGATGAGCCGTCTTGACGATTACGAACGCACCTTACTTGAAGTTTTTTACGTTGAGCGTATCGAAGACGCTGTTGATGAGATAATGGAAAGATATTATCGCGAACGCTCGACGGTATACCGTGATAAAAACCGAACGCTTGATACCTTTACAAGGTCGATATACGGCGTTTTGGAATTATAAATAAAAAAATAATCCGTCCAAAGGCAGTAAGCCCTTGGGCGGATTGTTTATTTCTTTTTTAGTTTTCTTGCGACCGCAATTACCAATATCGCCGTTAATGCGCCGTATAGGTCTATCAAAACGTCCCGCCATTCGGGCGAGCGTCCCGATGTATTGCGTTGTATTACAAATTCGTCGAAAAGCGCAACTAAAAACGAAATTGCCGGCGCTATTGTTAAGGAGGTCTTTTCCTTGAAAAAACGCCTTAAAACCTTATATACAAGCAAGGTCAGCGCGAAATAGCCCAAAAAATGTGCGGTTTTGCGAACGTAAAACGATACGGTCAGCTCCCTGCACTCGATGCCGAAAAAGGCAAGGACGGGCATTATCATATCAACGAAAATATCGCTTATTTGTGCGCTTTTATCGGCATCCTGCGCCGAATTGTAAAATAAAAAGAAACAAAACAGTATTGCGGAGGCGACCGAAACGGCCGCCGCTGTTATTTTTCGTTTATTCATTGTTATTGCCCAAGCATTTCCTCGGCTGCTTTAAGCACTGTTTCGGTGACGTTAACGCCGCCCATAATGCGAGCAAGCTCGTCACGTCTGCCGAGTCGGTCGAGCTTTTCGACGTTGGTGATAACTCTGCCGTCGGTTTCCTTTTTGGAGATCTTATAATGAGCGTCTGCCTTTGCGGCGAGTATTGCCGAATGGGTAACGCAGATTATCTGTGTTTTTTTGCCGTCGGTTGCGTTTTTAAGGCGGATGCCTATTTTTTCGCTCGTTCTGCCCGAAACACCCGTGTCGATCTCGTCGAAGATAAGCGTTCCGATCGATTCGCTGTCGGCAAAAACGCATTTTAAGCAGAGCATAATTCTTGAAAGCTCGCCGCCCGATGCGATCTTTGACAACGGCTTTGGCTCTTCGCCCTTATTCGCCGAAATGAGAAATTCTGCAAAATCGCTTCCGTCCTCCGCGAAGTCCTTTTGCTCGATATTGACCGAGAATCTTACTCCCGGCATATCAAGCTCGTTAAGCTCTTCCGAAACGCGCTCGCACAGCATATCTGCGGCGGTCCTTCTTGTTGCTGTAAGCGCTTCGCCCGCTTCGGACAGCGCCTTTTTGGCAACGGCAAGCTCTTTGGTAAGACGTTCCTTTTCCTCTTCGCTGTTTTCGTTTGCGTCAAGCTCGGTGACCCATTCCTCCAAAAGCTCGGGGAAGGTGTTTGCATCTGCGCGGTATTTCTTTTCAAGCTTTTTGATAAGCTCAAGACGTGTTTCAACGTCGTCAAGACGCGCTTGTACGTTTTCGCCGTCGGTATCTGTATATGCTTTTACGGTGTCGGCGATATCCAAAAGCTCGTATTTTGTGTTTTCAAGACGGCTTAAAAGCTCGTCGGCTTCGGGGATTATGCCCAAAAGCGAGGATACAGCGCCGATTGCGGTATCGACCGATTCGATCGCCGAGCCGTCACGAGCATAAAGCATAGCGTATGCCTCGCTCGCGTTCGATACGATCTTTTCGCTGTTTGCAAGGCGCTTTCTTTCGGCTTCAAGATCTTCCTTTTCGCCGACTGCGACCTTTGCCGATTTTAATTCGTTTACGCGGTATTTAAGCATATCAAGGCGCAATTCGCGTTCCTTCGAATCATCGTTCAACGCGTTAAGCCTTTGCTCGATAGACTTATATTTTTCGTATTTTTCGGTATATACGTTAAAGACCGCTTCGTTCTTTGCAAAGGAATCGAGCATCGACATCTGCTTGCCGTTATCGGCAAACGCTTGGGTATCCTGCTGACCGTGGATGGAAAGAAGCTGCGACATAACCGCCTTAAGTCTTGAAAGCGGAACGTTTCTGCCGTTTATTTTTGCGCTCGAGCGCCCGTCGCGCGATATCTTGCGCAAAACGGCAATTGTGCCGTCCTCCTCGGGCTCGATATCATATTCGGCAAGATGCTTTTTTGCGGTATCGTTTACCGAAAAAATACCCTCGACCGTCGCTTCATCCTCACCCGTGCGGATGATATCCTTATCGCTTCTTGCACCGCAAAGCAGTCCCAACGAATCGATAATAATACTTTTACCCGCACCCGTTTCGCCCGTGAAGGCACAAAAGCCGCAATCGGGCTCGAGCGAAAGCTTTTTTATCAGCGCGATGTTTTCAATATAAATCGAATTCAGCATAAATTACTCCGAAATTCAGATCAGATCTTTAAGTATTGCGGTAATTTCCGAAGCGTTTTCGTTATCGCTTGCGATGATAAGCAAAGTATCGTCACCCGCGAGCGTGCCGATAACGCCCGACAATTCCATTTGGTCGACCGCCGCACCTGCGGCAGAGCCCATACCCGTGTAGGTCTTTACGACGATAAGGTTGTTCGCGCACGCGACCGATGCGACCGCTTGGCGGAGAATAAACGCAAATTTACTGCTTATTTCAACCGAAATATGCTCCTTGCCTGCGCGGTATTTGTAATTTCCGTCGCCGTTGTTCGATTTAACGATGCCGAGCTCGCGGATATCGCGCGATACCGTCGCTTGAGTGACGTTAAATCCGCATTCCTTTAATTTTGCCTGAAGCTCCTCTTGGGTGTCGATGTTATGTTCTTTTATAAGCTCAAGTATCTTTGCCTGTCTTATACTTTTCATAATCGTCAGTCCTTTAAGACATTTTATTGTAAAGGGTTTCGTAAAAGGCGTCCTTTTTAAGCTTTATCAGCTCAAGCGTGCGGTCGGATCTTGTAACGATTATCCTATCGCCGCGCTCAAGGTCGATAACGCTTCTGCCGTCGGAAATAAGGATGTTTCCGTTTTCAAGGCTGTTGTTATTGACCGCTTCAAGACGCGAATTGGGTGAAAATACCATTGCTCTTGCGCCGAGTGCGTGGGGACATATCGGGCAGACGCAAAAGGCATCGAGCTTCGTATCGATAATAGGGCCGCCTGCGCTCATTGCATAGGCGCTGGATCCCGTCGGCGTTGCGAAAATAATACCGTCTGCGCGGTAGGTACAAACCGTTGCGCCGTCGCAAAGCAGGTCGAAGCGTGCGATTTCGCCGTCGGTACGTCTTGAAATTACCGCCTCGTTTAACGAGGTTGAGGTCGCAACCGTTTCGCCGTTTCTGATGACCTTGATGTCCAAAAGCATTCTTTTTTCGGTGTCAAAACCGCTTTTCAGTGCCGAAAGCATTGAAATTTCGCTGTTTTCAAGACCGCTCATATATCCGAGAGTGCCGAAGTTTATCGACATTATCGGCTTGTTTTTGCGGAACGCAAGGCGCGCCGCGTTGAGCATAGTGCCGTCGCCGCCCAAGGCGATTATCGCATCAAAATCGTAATCGTTGCCGCTTATATATCTTTCGTGAGCGATGCCCAACGAATCGAGCATTGCTTCAATAGGTCTGATCTCCGCTTCTCCGACGTTTCCTTTGGGGCTTGGGAAGAGAAGTATTTTATTGACCGTCAAGCGTGCCGCCCCCTTTGAATTAATTTTTTATAAAAAGTGCAAGGTATTCCTTGTTGCCGTCACCGCCGACTATCGGCGAATCGGTTATTCCTTTTCGGGTAAATCCGAAATGCGATGCGCTCGCATCTGTTTTTTCAAGTATTTCTTTAATTATTTTGCCGTCCTTATCGTGCACGATGCCGCCCTTGCCGATATACTTTTTGCCCGCTTCAAATTGCGGCTTGATAAGGGTTATCATAATCTTGCCCGAGCTTAAAATATCCTCGCAGGCAGGGTAGATGAGCGTTTGCGAAATGAACGAAACGTCCATAACGATAATATCGATTTCATCGTCAAAATCATCGCGCTTGGCATATCGCGCGTTGAAATTTTCCATAACGGTAACACGGCTGTCGTTTCGCAAATCATCGGCTAACTGCGCCGTGCCGACGTCGAGGGAATAGACCTTTTTTGCGCCGTTTTGAAGCAGACAGTCGGTAAATCCGCCCGTCGATGCGCCGATGTCAAGCGCGGTCATACCTTTTACGTCGATGCCGAATTCGTTTATTGCGTGGAAAAGCTTTTCGCCCGCACGGGAAACGAAGCGTTCGGTGTTTATAACGCGGATATCCTCGTCGCCGTTGATTTCAAGCGATGCTTTTTCTGCCTTTTTGCCGTTTACGGTAACGTTACCCGAATTTATCGCCGCTTGCGCCTTGCTTCGGCTTTTGAAAAAGCCGTTTTCGGTGAGAAACAAATCAAGTCGCATTTTTTATTCCCCCAAAGCGTTTGCAATCGATTCGGGCGAAAGCGAAAGCGAATCCAAAAGGTCGTTGTTGCTTCCGTGCTCGGGGAAAATGCCGTCGATTGCTTTGATGGTGAAGCGTTTGCCGTCAAGCAGACCTCTTTCGGTCAGCTCGGCGCAAAGACGCTGTGCGATACCGCCGTTTTTAATGCCCTCCTCGGCAAACACGAGGTTGTTGATGCCGTCGAGAAGCTTGATGATATTTTCGATAGGCAGGGGCGAAAGGGAAGTTAGGCTTATAACCCTTGCCGACTTGCCTCGGTTATTCAAAATTTCTGCCGCAAGGACTGCGTTTTCCTGCAATCTGCCGTAGGTGATTATTGCATTTTCGGTTTGGTTTCCGAAATCCTTAAACATTGCGCCGTTTAACGCTTCAAAGCCGCCGCAATCGATATCACCGCTTTTCGGGTAGCGGATAACAACGGGACCTTGCGCGTTGATTGCTTCGAGGAAGCATTTTTCAAGCGAATCAAAGCTGTTGGGAGAATAGAACGTAACGTTGGGTATCTCCGAAATAAACGCGGTATCGAAAATGCCGTGGTGCGTTGCGCCGTCGTTTGCGACAAGACCTGCGCGGTCAAGCGCGATTATGACGTGAAGATTTTGCAATGCCGCATCGTGTATCAATTGGTCAAATGCGCGTTGTGCAAAGGTGGAATATACCGCAAAGACGGGCACCATTCCCGCAACCGAAAGACCGCAGGCGAAGGTGAGCGCGTGCTCCTCGGCAATGCCGACGTCGAAAAACCGTTCGGGGAAGCGCTTTGCAAATTCGGATAAGCCCGTACCGTCGGGCATAGCCGCGGTGATTGCGGCGATTCTTTTATCGGTTTCGGCATATTTGCAGATCAACGAGCCGAATCTGTCGGAAAAGCTTTCGCCGTTTGATGCCTTTATCTTACCGCTTTCGATGTCAAAGCCCGAAACACCGTGGAAGAGGTCGGGACGCTCCTCGGCAAATTTATAGCCCTTGCCCTTTGTGGTGCAGACGTGTACGACAGCGCATTTTTTATCGTCCTTTGCTTCGTTAAGGACTCGTTCGAGATGCTTGATGTCGTTTCCGTCGACGGGGCCGTAATAGGAAAGACCGAACTGCTCGAAGAAGTTTTGGCTCATTACAAGCTTTTTAAAGCGGTTTTTGACTGCGGTGCCGAATCTTAAAATACCGTTGCCGATTAGGGGAATAGCTTTGAAGAAGCGTTTGGTGCGGTTTTTGAAGGAAAAATATTTTGCGCTTGTACGCACCTTTGAGAAATAGCGGCTCATACCGCCGACGTTGGGCGAAATGCTCATATCGTTATCGTTAAGCACGATTATAAGCTTTTCCTTATCGGCGCAGTTGTTGAGCGCTTCATAGATCATACCGCCGGTAAAAGCGCCGTCGCCGACTACAGCAACGGTATAGGTGCCGTTGCCGAGAAGCGAATTAGCCGCCGCAATTCCTGCCGCAGCCGAAATCGACGTTGAGCTGTGCCCCGCGCCGAATGCATCGTGCTCGCTTTCGCTTCTTTTCGGGAAGCCCGAAATGCCGCCCGTTTGACGGAGAGTGGAAAACTCATCGCGTCTGCCAGTGAGGAGCTTGTGGACATAGCTTTGGTGTCCGACGTCAAATATTATCTTGTCGTCAGGCGAATTGAAAACACGGTGCAATGCAACCGTAAGCTCGACAACGCAAAGGTTTGCGGCAAGGTGTCCGCCGTTTACCGATACGGTTTTTAAAAGCTCTGCTCGTATTTCGCTTGACAGGGTTTGTAATTCTTCAGCGCCGAGATCCTTAAGATCCTTTGGCGAATTGATTTTTTCGAGGATCATTTCACTATATCCGAATATCGCGTCGGTGGTGAGCCGGCGCGATAGTGCGGAGTTTTCTCCGATTTATTAATTTTGTTATTTCCTGAAGCCGCAAAGGATTTTTGCGACAAACGTAACTATTTTCGTGCTGTGATTGATCGCGACCGATTTTCCCATCGCCTTGCCGCCGACGGTTATCGCCGAAATAAGCGAGGTGAGCGCAAGGGTGAGAAGAAACGCAACATCGGCATCCATTTCCGAGAAAAGCTTTATTGCAATGCCTGCGCCGGTCGCACCGCTGACAACGCCTGCGATATCGCCGACTATGTCGTTACAGAACGAGCTTACCTTTTCGGCATTGTTGATAAGGCTTACCGCCTTTTGTCCGGTTTTAAGTCTTCTTGCCGCCATTGAGTTGAAGGGCTTGATATCGGCAGTGGTGACCGCAAGACCGATTATATCGAAAATAATGCCGAGCGCAATGATCGCCACAAGCACCGCGGTCGCGGCAAAAAGCGACATAACGTTAACGACCTTATCACTTGCGGCGGAAAGGATAGCCGTGATGAAAAACGAGAGGGAAAAGGCGATTACTATCCATTTGGTTTTGCCGTTTTTCTTTTTCTTTTTGTCCCGACATCGCGGGGAAGGTTTATCGTCCATAATGCTCCTTGGAAAAGTTTGAGTTTATACGTTTTTGATTTTTGGTGTTATGTTTTTGGGGTGAAAAATATGGGGTCCCCGAAAATGCTTGCGTTTTTGGGGTAATAAATATGGGGTCCCTGAAAATGCTTGCGTTTTTGGGGTAATAAATATGGGGTCCCCGAAAATGCTTGCATTTTTGGGGCAATAAAGATGGCGGCACAAAACGTAAACTTTGTGGCTTGCGGTCAAGTAGGTTTTCCCCACGGACTACTTCTTGTCGCCAATGAAGCGGTTCCCCTTTAAAGTCCGAGGCGGTACATTACTGTATCCGCGACTTGATTGCCTATAAGTCCACACTGCAATCCGTTTTGTGCCTTTGAGCCGATTTAAAAGCGCTGTCTCAGCCTAGGAGTTTTCCTCAATGCCCTTTTCCGATCTGCCTAATCCTCTTTTGCAGATATGATTTCAACAGGGATATCCCGTCTTTGGTAGCTAATCGCCGACGGGCGAGACCTGTATCCGCCGATATCCACGCAAGGCAGGCTACATCTATCCACAGCGTCAAAAAATGCACCGCATGATAGGTTTAATCTTTAGACTGTAGATACCTCATATGCTAAGGGCTTACCCCTTCTTGAGTACGGATATCCACAGAAAAAAGCCTCCAAAGGTAGGTGGGTCGAATTCCGTATGCCATTACAGACCGCCCACAAACCTATTCTCCCAGCACCCACCCTCTATTGGGCATAGACAGCAAGCACAAGGAGCTTCATCGATTTGCCTTTACGCGTATTTTTAGGCACGCTTTCAGCAGCGAAAGAACAACTAGGATACTGCGCCATCGTGTATAATATAACACATTATACACGGAAATTCAAGACCATTTAGCACGAATTATATTATATAGGTTTGAATTTCCTTGTATATTTCTGTTAATTTTCTTACTTTTTGCGTGTTAATATATAATCGCAAAATTCGTTCAGACGGTCTTTTGCCGATGAATCGCCGAATGCGGCAAGCGAGCCTTTTGCTTTTTCGATATATTCCGCCGCCCTGTTTTTTGCACCTTCTTCGCCCAAAAGCGAAACGAAGGTGCTTTTTTCGCTTAATGCATCCTTGCCGACGGTTTTTCCCAAAACCTCGGGGGTTGAATAAATGTCTAAAAGGTCGTCGGTTATCTGGAAGGCTCTGCCCGTTAAAAGTCCGAAATCGATCGCGGCTTGCTTTTGGATCTCGCTTGCGCCAGCGGCTATACAGCCGAGCAGGCAGGAGCAGGAAAACAAAGCACCGGTCTTAAGGTCGACGAGCCGTGTCAATTCGTTAATATCGAGCTGTTTGCCCTCGCCGTCAAGGTCGTATTGCTGACCCGCGCACATTCCGAGCGAGCCCGAATATCTTGACAGAGCGATAACCGCCTGCTCGTTTTGGGAAGATTGGCAAAATTCGTTACCGCATATTACCGAAAATGCATCGAGCGCGAGAGAATCGCCCGCAAGAATAGCAGTCGCCTCGCCGAATGCCTTGTGGTTTGACGGCTTTCCGCGACGCATATCGTCGTTATCCATGCTCGGTAAATCGTCGTGGATAAGCGAAAAGGCGTGAACCATTTCGATAGCACAGCCGTAATCGGTCGAATGCTCACGCGGACTTCCGCAAAGCTCGCAAAACTCCTGCACGAGGTAGGCACGTAAACGCTTTCCGCCACCCAAGAGCGAATAATTTATCGCCTCGTCGAGAGAGCCGGCACCGCCCGATTTTCTTTCGGTAAGGTATAAAAGTCTGTTTTCGGTTGATTGGGCATATTTGTCGAGTGCTTGAATGAAGTTCATTATTTATCGAACTCCTCTGCAGTCAATACGCCGTCCTTCATCTGAAGAAGGCGAACCTTTTCCTCTGCCTTGTCCAAAGCGCCCGTGCAGAATTTAACGAGGCTTGTGCCCTCGTCAAAAAGCTTGATAAGGTCTTCAAGCGGTACGTTGCCGCCTTCAAGTGCGCGAACGATCTGCTCGAGTCTTGCGAGTGCGGTTTCAAAAGTCATTTCATTACTCATTTTTTGTTTCCTTTTTCGCCCTTAACGGCGTTTTTTAATGCGCGAAGCTCACTCGAATTGAGCTCGCGGAATTCTCCGGTTTTTAGATCGCCCAAGCGTATCGGTCCGAGCGATATCCTTTTAAGCTTGCTTATATAAACGCCGACTTTTTCGCAAATACGGCGTATTTCGCGGTTTTTACCCTCGGAAAGGGTGAATTTTACAACACTGCTAACTTCGTTACGGCTTACAAGCTCAACGCCGACGGGTTGGATCTTTTCACCGTCAAGCTCACGCACTGCGCGTAAGCGGTCAAGCTCTTCGTTTTCGACCTTGCCCTTAAGCGTTACGGCATAAACCTTTTTTATTTCGCCTCGCGGGTGGGCGATCGCATTTGCAAGCTCGCCGTCGTTGGTCATAAGCAAAAGTCCTTCGCTGTTAAGGTCAAGACGGCCGATAGGGTAAACGCGTATGCCGACGTCGACCAATTCGCCGACGTTTTTTCTGCCCTTTTCGTCGCTCATCGTGGTAACGACACCCTTGGGCTTGTTAAGCATTATGTAAACCTTTCTGTCGTTCTTCATAACAACGGGCTTGCCCTTGTAGGTAACGGCATCGTTGTTCGGGTCGACACGCATGCCGATGCTTGCGGTTGCGCCGTTGACGGCAAAATAACCCATTTCGATTTCTTTTTCAGCCGCTCTGCGTGACATAAGTCCGCAATCGGCAACGTATTTTTGAAGCTTGATGCTTTCCATAAGTTTATTCTCCAAAAAGCTTTTCTGCTAAAGTTTTCTTTTTTTCTTTTATTTCTTCGGTTGTTTCTAAATTAGTTATGTAAACCTCTTTCCCGTTTGCGCGGAACACCGCATAGCCGACGGTGCTGTTTTTTTCGAGGGGTGCGAAAAGCGCTTGCGGAAGATAAATCTCGCAAGTGACTTTTGTGTTTTTCGGAAGCAAAATTTCGGCAGGGAGGTAGTTTTTTACGGCGGTGAATTGCTTTTCGCCGTTATTAATTTGAACGCTCGACACCAATTCGCCGATATCGGCAAGCTTTATATTTTCGTGCGTTGAAAAGGCGTGCTCGAGCAGAGTCTTATGTGTTGCGGTAGGGAATGCATCCTGCAAAGTGACGGCAATAAGCCTCATACCGTCCTTTTCGGCGGCGCTTACCAAGCATTTGCCGTCGCGCTTCGTATATCCCGTTTTAACTCCTATGGCATAGCTCGTGCCGAAAAGAAGCTTATTGTGGTTGACGAGATGCCTGCCGTTTTCAATTCCGTCATATCGCACGGAATATCTTTTGGTTGCTGCTATCTCGCAAAACAAGGGGTATTGCATCGCGTTTGCGGTGATCACCGCAAGATCGTGGGCGGTGGTGTAATGCTTATCGTCGCTTAATCCGTGGGGATTTGCAAAGCTTGTGTCCTTAAGCCCCAATTCCTGCGCCTTTTCGTTCATCATATTGACGAATTCGGCTTCGCTGTTGCCGACGGAAATTGCGATCGCTGTCGCCGCATCGTTTCCGCTTTCAAGCAAAAGGCAATACAAAAGCTCTTTCAGAGTAAGCTTTTCGCCCTCTTTAAGATAGACCGAGCTGCCCTCGATACCGACAGCCTCCTTGGGGATTACAAATTCGGCTTCGGGATTGCCGTTTTCGATAGCGACAAGCGCGGTCATTATCTTCGTCGTGCTTGCCATACCGCGTCTTTCGTTTGCGTTATGCGAGAAAAGGACGTTACCCGTTTTTGCATCGATAACCGTCATACACCTTGCGGCGTGGGTGGGCGATTCGCCTTGAAAATCGATAATTTCCAAGCCGTTTGTCGGGTTTGAAAATTCATTTTCGCCGCCCGATGAAAATATCGGCACGGTAAAAGCAAAAATTACCGCGCAGACCAAAACGATGACAGCGTTTGCGATGATGATATACCGTTTCATAAATTCACTCTCCTAAGAGAGTATATTTACCTCGCGGCATATTAATACATCTGTATTCTATATGAAAAATATAACAATGTCAACAAAAATGTTATCGTTTGTGACTCTTCTTTCTGCTTGACAAAAGCCTAAGATGATATTATACTTAAGGTACAAACAATAAAGCTATACAGAGGTATTCCAAATGAGCGTACTTATTACCGGCGGTACGGGCTATATCGGCTCGCATACCTGCGTTGATTTTATTCAAAAGGGCAAGGAGATCGTTATTCTCGATAACCTTTCCAATTCTAAGGCAGAGGTCGTTGACCATATCGAAACCATCACCGGCATCCGTCCCAAGTTTTACGAAATCGACCTTCTTGACCGCGAAGGCGTTAAGAAGGTATTTGATGAAAACGATATCGACACCGTTATCCATTTTGCGGGACTTAAGGCGGTTGGCGAATCGGTTGCTATGCCTATCGAATATTACCACAACAACATCACCGGCACCCTTAACCTTATTTATGAAATGCGCGATCACGATTGCTTTAAGCTCGTTTTCTCGTCGAGCGCTACCGTTTACGGCAAGCCCGAAAGCGTTCCGATCAAGGAAGATTTCCCGCTTTCCACAACCAACCCTTACGGCACCACCAAGCTCTTTATCGAGCAGATTCTTCAGGACCTTTGCGTTGCCGATAAGCGTTTTTCGGTAGTTCTTCTTCGTTACTTCAATCCCATCGGCGCGCACGAAAGCGGTCTTATCGGTGATAACCCCAACGGTATCCCCAACAATCTTATGCCCTACGTTACCCGTGTTGCAAAGGGTATCCTTCCTCACCTTAACGTTTTCGGCAACGATTACGAAACTCACGACGGCACAGGCGTGCGTGACTTTATCCACGTGCTTGACCTTGCGGCAGGTCACTATGCGGCTCTTAAGGCGCTCGAAAAGGAAGGCGCTTCGGTTTATAACCTCGGTACCGGCAACGGCTATTCGGTTCTCGATATGGTTCACACCTTTGAACGCGTTAACGGTATGAAGATTCCTTATCAAATCACCGACCGCCGTCCCGGCGATATAGGCGAATGCTATGCGGATGCAAGCAAGGCGTTTGAGGAAATCGGCTGGAAGGCTGAACGCGGTCTTGAGGAAATGTGCAGATCTGCTTGGATATTCGAAAATAACTGTAAATAATTTCTTTTGCGCTTTGATGCGGCACATATCGAACAAACCTCGATTTGCAGTAGGTTTCTACAACTGCATCTCGGTTTTTTCAATCTGCACACGCCTCAAATGCGCAAAACGTTTGGATGTGATAAATTGTTCCGCAGATTTTTAATGGGGAGATACGGAAACGACCATTTAAACCTTTTTATAATGCTCGTTTCGCTTGTTTTCGGCGTTGCAACCTTTTTCACCTACGGTATCGGCGACCTTATTTTGTCGATACTGCAGTTGATGTTCCTTGCGCTTTGGCTTATGCGCGCGTTTTCGCGTAATTTTTACAAAAGGCGCGCCGAAAATATGGTGTTTTTGCGAATTTGGGGAAGGGTAAAGCCATTTTTCAGACCCGTGAAGAATTTCTTTATGCGTCTTGCCGACCGCAAGCACCGTTATTTCAAGTGCCCCGTATGTAAGGCGCGCCTGCGCGTACCCCGCGGCAGAGGCAAAATTACTATAACCTGCCCGAGATGTAAAAATAAGTTTGACGAAAAAAGTTAAGGGCGACCTTAACTTTTTTTGAAATTATGTGACAAAAGTATATGTTTTTTCGTCTTATAGGGTGAAGACAATCTTTTTGGAGGCAGAATATGAAAAAACTGACATCTATTTTACTTATTTTCCTGCTTGGTTTGAGCTGCTTTTTGGCTTCGTGCGATACGTCGGAGGAGACGGTGGGCGATTCCGATTCTTCGGCAACGACCGAGGAAAGCAAGCCGTGGTACAGCACGTCTGTACCCGACGATTACAGCAATACTATAATCGATAATTCGTCGAAGCCGACACAGGAAAACTCGGATACCGAAAGCTCGGACACCGAAAGCTCGGATACCGACGTTTCGACTCCTTCGGGCGATATAACTTACGACGATCTTTATAAGATGGATAGATATGATTTTGCCAAGGCTGCAAAAGGATACAGCATCGTTTATACCAAGACAAGCCCCTTGCAGGCTGTTGAATGCCTTACGAGTGTAAGCGGCGGCATTACTGCTATCTACGACGGAACCGTCACCCGCTTTTTTGACGCAGTCAACGGCGCTTACTATCACGCTTTGCACGGCAGATACGAGCCGTGTGACCTGAATTATATGGATCTCAATCCCGGCGAATTCGTGGACGGGGATTATGAGCAAATTATTCGGTTTACGCGCACAAGCGAAAACAACGTAACGTTTGATTTGGACGAGTTCGTGATACCTGCTCATGACTTCTCATACGAGGCGGTTTATTCCGAGGCAGACAAAAAGGTATACGTTATCGACCTCGATCTGAGTGGAATAAAGGGGCAGATGCCTTGCCGTTTATATACAGCCGAAAAGTCGCCGCTTGATAATTTCGACGGAACAGATGCTCCTGATATCGACGAATCGAAGCTCGGTAAATACGGCGTTGCGAGTGACGAAAAAATTATAATCCCGTTTGAATACGACTTCATAACGACAACACAGACAGAGGGTCAGCCTCTCGGCGTTTATCTTGCAATAAAGGACGGAAGAAGCTATTATATTTCGTCGAACGGAACCGTTCTTACTCCCGACGGGTTTGATTGCGGCTCACAGCCGTTTAACGACTGCGCTTGGGTGTTCGAGGACGGTCAGGGCTATATTATAAAGTTTAACTGAAGTAAAAAGGGGCTTAGAGATAAGCTCCTTTTTGTCTTGAAAAACAGACAAAGGCGAGGTATAATTAAAATAAATAAAAATCAAAAAACGATGAAACCTCGGGTCGTTTTTGACGAGTATTAGCAATAGACGAAGAATATTTAGAGGAGGCGGTTTGATGAACAACGAGATGAATAAGATAGAAGAGGTATTTAACGAGATGCCCGAAAAAAAGGCGGGCTTTGTTGCTTCGCATAAAAAAGCGATCATCACCGTGCTATCGATACTGCTCGTCGGCTGTCTTTTGTTTGCGACGGTCACCTATATCGTACCTGCGGTGAAATACGGCAACGCGTTGGACGATATCGAAAACGGCAATTACAAGGACGCTTATATCACCTTAAAAACGCTTGGAAATTACAAGGACAGCAAAGAAATATTACGGGATTTCAAGCTTGTTTATTTGAAAACAGATATGCTTTCCTATGATGAATACGGCGATCCGAGCGGTACAACGTTCACAACGTATTATGAAAACGGGAAAGAACGCGAGTTTTCGAGGTACGACGAAGAGGGTTTATTGCTTGAAAAACGCGAATGTAACGAAAACGGTGATATACTGTTGCGGTTGCAGAATGAGGCCGACGGGACTCTGCTTCAAAATGAATATTACGAATATTTCTCTGACGGCAAAATAAGGCATTATGAAGTCCACAGTTTGTACAGACGTGAAATAAAGATCACAAATACTTATTACCAATATGACGAAAACGGAAAAATATCGGTTGAAACACGGAAAAACGAATACGGCGAGTCGAAAAAGGTATACAAATATGATGCAAACGGTCGGAAGATCGAGGTAAAGGAGATCGACACCAACGGCAAAGAGCAAAAAACCGAATATGCATACGACGAAAACGGCAATAAGACGCTTGAGATGAAATACAACAAAAGCAATGAATTGACAGAAAAGCGTATTTGGGAGTATGACGCAAGCGGAAACACTGTCTTTTTTGAGCTTTCGGGTCCTTCAAAAGGAGAATTCGGCGTAGAAAGCAGGACAAGGTCTACGTACGATGCAAACGGTAAAAAGATACTTAGTGTCATATATGACAAAGACGATAACGTTACGGGAAAAACCGAATATGCATACGACGATCACGGCAACGAGATACTGATGGCGCAATATGACCGAAACGGAAACGTTTATTACAAAACCGAGAAAAAATTCGACGATGACAGCCGGTTGATATATATGATAGTGTATGATGAAAACGGCGATATTACAAGCCAAGCAGAATATACGTATAATTCCGATGGTAAATGTATTTTTTATGAAGGCTGCAAAAGCGGGATCTTCACGAGGGGCGTTGCAGAATACGACGGCAAAGGAAGAGAAACGCTTTCTGAAACCTATAAGCGTATAGATGGCGGCGAAGAATTCTTGCGAAATAAAATCACCTGTGAATACGATAAATACGGCAACACAATTTTAAAAACAGAGTACAATAATTATAAGGACTCCGGCGTTCAATACGGCGAAATCACCGACGAGTACGAATACGTTCTTGAATACGACGAGGACGGTTTTGTGATACGCAAGATAGTCTACGAAAACGGCGTTTTGCGCTCGGACACAACCTATACAGACCCGATAGTTTTGTACGTATCGGAGGGTGAATAAAAAGAAAAGGCAGAGGCGTATCAACAATCGCCCCTACAACAAAAGGACAGAGAAATTTTACATTCTCTGTCCTTTTTTCACATTTCTTACCCGTTTGGGTCAGCGTGTTACACCTTATATGTGTGCCGTTCGTTGCGTAAATAGAGCTTTAATTCTTCGCGGCGAAGAGCATACAGCCGCTTTCGCGCCAGTATTCAATTTTTTCGCGGATGAGATCAACGCTTACCCCATATTTTTCGGCAAGGCAGGAAACACAAAGAAAATCCTTATCCATACCGCGGTTTATCAGCTTTTTTGTTGCGCTGATATCGTCGGGCGTGAGGTCTGCACCGCAATTAACGCATTTATTTTGCATCGACTACCTTGAAGCGGTACATACGGCAATCGTGAGGAGCTATGCTGTCGGTACGGAAGGAGTCGGTAAATACACCAAGCTCTTCCTTCTTCCAAAGGTCGCGTACGCTTACCGCCTTGCCCGAAACGCGGGAAAGACCGATAGCATCAAGCGGAATGAAGGGGTCCGCGGGGTTGTCGGAAAGGTTGAAGATGCCTATTGCGATATCGCCGCCATCCAAATATTTTGCCCACACCTTAATATCGTTTATCCACCAGTGGTTGCCGCAGGTGAAGGGTTGACGGTAAGCGGCATCCTGATTGATTGCGATAATTTCCTTATCCATAAGTATGCTCTTGGTAACCTCGTCCATATTACGAACGTCACAGCCTGCCATAAGCGGCGAGCCGAGGAACGCCCAAGCCGAGAAGTGGGTGCGGTATTCTTCGTCGGTACAGCCCGAAACGGCAACGTTGCCCTTGCCGTGCATACCTACGATGAGCATATCCATATCGTTAAAGCAGCCCTGACCGTTAGTCGTCATATATTCATCCTGCTTGTTGATGAGATCCTTGACAGATTGCCAGCTATCGTTGATATCGCCGGTAGAGCGCCAAAGGTGTGCGCCCGTTTCTTTTATCCATTCGTTTGTTTTGTCTGCGCCCCAAGAGCAAGCCGAGAAGCAGATATCTCTGCCGCAGTTTGCAAGAGCAAGCCCCATTTTTTTATAAAGGAGGTGACCTTGCTGGTTGATGGGTCGGAAGCAATAGTCGTATTTAAGATAGTCTACTCCCCAGGAGGCAAAGGTTTCGGCATCGATAAATTCGTAATCGAAGGAGCCGGGGAAGCCTGCACAGGTGTAAGTACCGCAGCAGGAATACATACCGAATTTAAGTCCTTTTGAATGAACGTAATCGGCTACTGCCTTCATTCCGCTCGGGAATTTATTGGGGTCTGCAACAAGACGTCCGTTTTCATCGCGCTTCTTTAACGACCAGCAGTCGTCGATAACGAGATATTCATAGCCTGCATCGAGCATACCCGATTCGACCATAGCGTCGGCAGTTTCTTTTATAAGATTTTCATCAATGTTCCATCCGAAAGTGTTCCAAGAGTTCCAGCCCATCGGCGGTTTGCGTACTATCATTTTTATTCACCTTTCAAGTTTAAAATCGGTATTAATATTTTAGCATATTAAATCATGCCTTTCAAGTGCTTTGCCAAAAAAACTGTTGCATAAAATGCAAGTAATTGTTATAATGAGCTTAACAGTAATCGGAGGTAGGAAATATGAAAAGAATTTTACTTTTTACCCTTGTCTTGATGCTTTGCGTAACCGCGCTTTTCGCCTGCTCGCAGGAAACGGCGGAAACAAGCTCGGTTCCCGAGGGCGAAAGCTCGGTTTCGGCGGAAAGCTCGTCGGAGCCTGAAATTTCGATTCCCGACGGCCCCGAATATTGGGGAAACACGATTTACGATATAGCGGAACAGCCTAATTCTCCCGAGGAGGTAGAAAAACACGAAATGAAGGTTACAAAAACAAGCGATTCGCTTATTACCATCACGTTCACGACCGATGCGGGTGACCATACCGTTACCGTTAAGGAAACCCCTTGGGGCACGTTTAACCTCGGCGCATGGAGCCTGAAGGCGGATAATAAGCAGCACGTTTTCGTTTCGGGCAGCACCGATCTTGAATACGTTTACCGCGTGAGCGATAAGCCCGCAGGCGGAAATATCTGGTCGGGCGGTAACCACGGCAACGAAACACTTGTTTCACTTGAGCTTTACAACGGCGAGACCGAGGAAAAGCTTGAGCTTAAAAAGGGTGAAAGCGTTACCGTTGACAAGCTTCACATTATCGAAAAGACGAAGCTTTTGTGGTGCGCAGATACCGACGGCGACGGTTACGGCTTCCGTTACAAGGCTACCGACAAATATGAGGAAAAGGATATTTATGCCGAGGTTACAAGAAAATATACCTTCACAGGCCCTCAAATAAAGCTTAACGTCGATTATAACTACGTCAAGGACACCTATCACTATCTTTCCTATACCTGTATGTTCCCGATCGATAAAAAATACGGTCTTTACTGCGATATGATCGGCAAGGACGGCAAGCTTTTAAAGACCATCGAAACACTTAAAATCGGCAAGGCGGATTATTCCGGCCCGATGAACAGCGGTAACGCGGCGACAAGAGCGCGTATTTACGGCTATACCGACAAGCGTTATCAGTTCGACGTGCGCGTCAACACCTTTGCCGATTCGCTTGAAAACCAAACCAATAAGTTCAAGACCGCATTCTGGGATATGAACACAAGCAGTAACAAGCTTTATTTCTCGAAGTTTGACGAAAGTAAATCGAGCAAGATACCTGCAGGCACCGAATACCACACCGAATGCGTATGGCAGTTTGTTTTTGAAAAGGACGCGAAATAATTTATGAATAAAAACGCGTTAAAGGTTGCCGCGATTACAATATCGGCATTCAGCCTTGTATTTGCCGTCGTTTCGTTTATCCTTTTGCCCGAAAAGATATACGTTGAGGTTTTGGGCAATTCGCCCGTTCCCGAAACGAGCACCGTTAGCTTTTTGATTATCGGCTTTTTGTTGATAGCCGCTTCGGGCGCGATGAGCATTTACATTGAAAACGGCAAAAAGTGGATAGCTTTGCAAAGCGTGCTTTGTATTGCGTTTATAGGGTGTTTGGTTTATAATTTTATTGTGTTGTAATTATTTGCAAAAAAACAAAAATATTTTTCAAAAACCTATTGACATTTGATTTTTGTTGTGATATTATTAGTGACGTTGCGAGTGAGCAACGCCTTGGGGGTTTAGCTCAGCTGGGAGAGCATCTGCCTTACAAGCAGAGGGTCACAGGTTCGAGCCCTGTAGTCCCCACCAAAAATCGACAGGTTTCGACCTGTCGATTTTTTTATCCATTGCGAAAGCAATGGTATATCATCGCCGAAGGCGTATATCATCAGCCGTAGGCTGTATTTTCTTTCGCAATGATGATATGCAAAACTTCGTTTTGATGATATGCACGGCTACGCCTTTATTTTGCAAGAACTCAAATTCATATGCATTCCCTAAAGCACCGGTTTGGTGCTTTTTTCTTTTCCCGACAAAAATCCTGGAAAACAGTTGACTTTAACGTGATAGTGTGGTACAATTGAAACAATATATCCAATCACTTGCTTAAGAAAGGAATCTTTTATGACGAGCGAACAGATACAAATTCTTATTGCTATGTGTGTTTACATGGCAGCCGTCGTGCTTATCGGCGTTTATTATTCAAAGCGTGCTAACCGCAGCTCCGAGGATTATTTCCTCGGCGGCAGGTCGCTTGGACCTTGGGTCACGGCGATGAGCGCCGAGGCTTCGGATATGTCGGGTTGGTTGCTTATGGGCTTGCCCGGTGTTGCTTATTGGTGCGGTATTGCCGATGCGGCTTGGACCGCGATCGGTCTTGCAATAGGTACTTACGTTAACTGGCTTATCGTTTCCAAGCGTTTAAGACGTTACAGTGTTCGTACCAACGCGATCACCTTGCCCGAATTTTTCTCGAACCGTTTCCGCGAAAAGAAGAAGGTTATTCTTTCGATTTCCGCAGTTTTCATTCTTGTGTTCTTCACCGTTTACGCGGCGAGCTGCTTTGTAACCTGCGGTAAGCTTTTCTCGGCTTTGTTCGGCGCAGATTACGTTGTTATGATGATCATTGGCGCGGTTTTCGTGCTTGCTTACACCTTGCTTGGCGGCTTCCTTGCCGAAAGTATTTCCGACTTTGTTCAGGCAATCATTATGATTGTTGCGCTTGCGGTTATCGTGATTCTCGGTACTGTCAGCGCAGGCGGTATCGGTGCGGTTATCGAAAACTCGCAAAATATCCCCGGCTTCCTTGAATTCTTCGGACTTGCTTCTCCCGAGCTTGGCGCCGACGGGGCACAGGTCGTTGTTGACGGCATCCCTCAATTCGGTGTAGCCGCAGAATACGGCTTGCTTACCGTTTGCTCGACTCTTGCTTGGGGCTTGGGTTACTTCGGTATGCCTCAGGTTCTTCTTCGCTTTATGGCTATCCGCAAGGAAGGCGAATTGAAGCGTTCGCGCCGTATTGCGATGGTTTGGGTCGTTATTTCGCTTGCAGTCGCTGTATTTATCGGTCTTATCGGCAGAACGCTCGAACCGACAGCGCATCTTACCTCGGCGGCTTCCGAAAATATCTTTATCACACTTTCCACGGGCTTGCTCCCCGCAGTGCTTGCCGGATTTGTTATGGCAGGTATCCTTGCCGCAACGATGAGCTCGTCCGACTCTTATCTTCTTATCGCCGCTTCCGCGTTTGCAAAGAATATTTTCCAAGGCGTTTGCAAAAAGAATGCGACCGACAAGCAGGTAATGGTTATGTCGCGTATAACCCTGTTGGTTCTTTCGGTTATCGGCGTTATCATCGCTATCGATGAAAACAGCGTTATTTTCCAAATCGTTTCGTTTGCTTGGGCAGGCTTCGGCGCGACCTTCGGTCCGCTTGTTCTCTTCTCGCTGTTCTGGAAGCGTACAACGCGTGCAGGCGCGATTGCAGGTATGCTCGGCGGCGGTGGCTTGGTCTTCCTTTGGAAGCTCGTGCTTAAGCCTTTGGGCGGTGTCTTTGCTATTTATGAGCTCCTTCCCGCGTTTATCTTCTCGTGCATCTGCATCGTTGCAGTTTCGCTTCTCACCAAGAAGCCGAGCAAGGAAATCGAAGAAGATTTCGAAGCCGCAAAAAACGGTGTTGCGGAATAAATTAAAACAAAAAAAGAGTCGCGTTGCGGCTCTTTTTTGATGCGTAAAATCAGTCGGCAAATTTAAAATCCTTTTTAATAACGTCCATAACGCCTTCGACCTTTTCCAAGCCATTTTCGGGAACGACCAGCGTGATAAGGAATACCTTGCCGTAGCGGCAGGCAACTATTTGCTCGTTGACATAGGTGATTTCGTTGATCTTGCCCGAATATTTGACCTTCAAAGCGGGTACGTCATCGAGATATTTATCCTTTTCGGCGTATTCCTCGGTATCGAGCAATTTGTAATCGGTGTAAATACCCTGAAGCTGATTTTCGTGATCGGTCCAATATGCCTTTGCGGTTTTTGCCGCATCGTCAAGACCGAAGGTAAGTACCGAAAGCGTCGCATATTCTGCATACATTGCCGATTCATTGCAATCGAATTGGATTTCAATAACGCCGTCGTTGCGGATCATCGACCAATCTTCGGGGTAGGTGAAGCTGTATTCAACAGCCTTGTTGCCTGCGTCAAGGCCTGCGAGCTTAAGACCGTCGCCGACGATGACTTCGTCGCCTTGACTCGAGCAGGAGCAGAAGCTGAACGTCATTATTAAGGTAAGTGCAAGAATTAAAAGCTTTTTCATTTTTATATTATCCTCTCTGTTATTCGCGTTCGGTCGGTAAAACCGTTTTTGCATCGTCGTTGACGTAATAGACCTTATCGATTTCGGGCAGACCGCTTATTTCGATCAAAACATAGCCTTCGTCATCGGTTTCGAGCACGTTGCCGCCGGAGCCGACGTAAACGGTCAAATGAAGGTCATCCCCGACAACCTCATAGGTGAAATTTTTAATGCTGAGTTTATTTTCATTCGGCTTGAACCTGCCGCTGAAATTGCCGTTTGAATCAAGAACGCGCGAATCAGAGCTCAGGTCGACCAGCTCGGCTGCCTGATCGTGGTTGCTGTATGCGATATATACGGTGAACGCGATAGCGCACATTATTACCAGCAGGATAAGGAATATTATTGCTCTGCGCATAAAAGCGCCCCCTTTCCTATGCTTATGAGATTCCTATGCTTATGAGAACAGACTTATCTCATTATAACTCTTATTTACCAAAAACGCAATAGAGAATTGTATAAATTTTCGTTACTATTTCATCACAAGTTTTTCTTTATTTTTGTCGAATTTTGTGATATATTAGAGGAGTTAACGAATATATTCCCGTGGAGAAAAAAGATGACTGAACAGAAAGTAAGAGAAAATCCGTTAGGATATGAAAAAATAACGACGCTTTTGCGAAGGTTTGCGCTTCCGAGCATCGTTGCGATGCTTGTAAGCTCGCTTTATAACATAGTTGACCAGATGTTTATCGGCAACTACGTCGGCAAGCTCGGCAATGCCGCAACCACGGTTGCCTTTCCGCTTACGACGATATGCATCGCTATTTCGGTGCTTGCGGGCGTCGGCGGTGCTTCGCGCTTTTCGATCGGGCTCGGTAAGAGCAACAAGGAGGAGGAAGTCGGGTCGTAGCCATGTCGTTCTGTGAGCCCAGGAGTTGATT
>JAZRTE010000031.1:0-14287 GCA_045651785.1 Eubacteriales bacterium
GTCGCCTTCAACTTCGTCAACAAGAGCAGCAACAGCGGGAATACAGTCGCAAAGTGCAACACCGCCGCCTGCAACGATACCCTCTTCAACTGCAGCCTTGGTAGCGTTGAGAGCATCTTCGATTCTGAGCTTCTTTTCCTTCATTTCGGTTTCGGTAGCAGCACCAACCTTAATAACAGCTACGCCGCCCGAAAGCTTTGCAAGACGTTCGTGAAGCTTTTCCTTATCGAAATCGCTTGTGGAAACCTCGATAGAAGCCTTGATCTGAGCGATTCTGTTCTTGATTTCGCCTGCATCGCCTGCGCCGCCGACGATGATGGTGTTTTCTTTATTAATCTTGACCTGACGTGCGCGACCGAGCTGTGCAACGGTTGCTTCTTTAAGCTCGAAGCCGAGTTCGGAGGAAATAACCTCGCCACCGGTAAGAATTGCGCTATCCTTAAGCATATCCTTACGTCTGTCACCGATGCCCGGAGCCTTAACTGCAACGCAGGTAAAGGTGCCGCGGAGCTTGTTAACGATGAGGGTGGAAAGTGCTTCGCCTTCAACGTCTTCAGCGATGATAACGAGTTTCATACCGTTTTGAACGACCTGTTCAAGAACGGGAAGGATTTCCTGAACGTTGGAAATCTTTTTATCGGTGATGAGGATAAATGCATCGTCGATAACTGCTTCCATTTTATCGGTATCGGTAACCATATAGGGAGTGATATATCCGCGGTCGAACTGCATACCTTCAACAACCTCGCAAGAGGTTTCTGCGGTCTTGCTTTCTTCAACGGTGATAACGCCGTCTGCGGTAACCTTTTCCATAGCGTCTGCGATAAGCTGACCGATAACCTCATCTGCAGAGGAAACCGCGCCTACACGTGCGATATCTTCGGTACCGTTAACCTTTTTGGAAGAATTCTTAAGTTCTTCAACTGCGGTGTCAACTGCTTTTGCGATACCCTTTTTGATTACCATAGGGTTCGCACCTGCGGCAACGTTCTTCATACCCTCGCGGATGATAGCTTGAGCAAGAAGGGTTGCGGTAGTAGTACCGTCGCCTGCGGCGTCATTGGTTTTGGTGGAAACTTCACGAACAAGAGAAGCGCCCATATTTTCAAAAGCATCGTCAAGCTCGATTTCCTTGGCGATAGTAACGCCGTCATTGGTGATGAGGGGCGCACCGAATTTTTTATCGAGAACAACGTTTCTGCCCTTGGGGCCGAGAGTGATTTTAACAGTATCGGCAAGCTTATCGATACCGCGAAGAAGGGCTTCGCGTGCTTCGATGCCGTTTTTAATATCTTTTGCCATTACAATATACCTCCAAAGTTTACTCTACAATCGCCAAAATATCGCCTTGACGAACGATGATATATTCTTCGCCATCGAGCTTGATCTCGGTGCCGGAATATTTGCTTGTAATAACCTTATCGCCAACCTTAACAGTCATAACGACTTCGTTACCATCGACGATTCCGCCGGGGCCTACTTCGACAACTTCAGCGATTTGGGGTTTTTCTTTAGCGGCACCTGTAAGAATGATGCCGCTTTTGGTGGTTTCTTCTGCTTCGACCATCTTTACAACAACGCGGTCGGAAAGGGGTTTAAGTTTCATAAATATTACCTCCGTTACGTTCAAATATTTAAGTAAAATAATTATTAAACCTTTTGGCAAACACCAATTAAGTATTATATAACAGTTTTTTAAGAATTTCAAGTGTATTTTATTACTTTTTTGGTTTAAAGAACTGATAAAGGTTACATTTGATCATACCGTTATAAAGAACGCGCTTTTTATCGCTTCTTCTGCCGAAATAACGCTCAAACAGTTCGTCCGAGGTAATGATGTACATTTGCCAATTAGGAATCTCGTTTGAAAACTGTGTTCCGATTGCTTTTGCCAAGGCGCGCGCCTCGGTCAAATCGCCCAAACGCTCGCCATACGGCGGATTGGTAATTATCGTACCACGCGCTTCCGAAATCGGTGAAACGAACTTGCGTGCATCGGCAACCTTGAAATCGATATACTTGCCAACACCCGCTTTTCTCGCATTATCGCGTGCAAGCTCAACAGCCGCAGGATCTATATCGGAACCGAATATTTGAGTCAACGGCTCACGAATTTCTGCCCTTGCCGACTCTCGTTCGTTTGTCCAGATCGATTTTATCAACAAAGGAAAGTCCTCGGCGATAAATTTACGGTTCAGACCGGGCGCGACGTTACACGCTTGCGTTGCGGCTTCGATTGCGATCGTACCGCTTCCGCAAAGAGGATCGCAAATAATGACGTTATCGCGCATACGCGAAAGCTTAACCATTGCGGCGGCAAGTGTTTCACGCAGAGGTGCGGCACCCGAAAGAGCGCGGTAGCCTCTTTTGTGAAGACCTACGCCCGTTGTGTCGATCATAAGCGTTGCGGTATCATTAAGTATAAAGAACTCTATTTGATATTTAGCGCCCGTTTCGGGAAAAATGCGAATCTTATATTTGTTTGAAAGCGCATCAACTACTGATTTCTTGACTATTTTTTGGCAGTCGGGTATCGAAAACAGTTTGCTTCTTATCGAGTGACCTTTTACGGGGAACGCATCGTATTTTCCTATATAGTCAGACCAAGGAAGCTTTTTCGTGCCCTCGAAAAGATCGTCAAACGTATACGCCTTAAACGAACCGAGCTTTATCAAAATTCTTTCTGCGGTACGAAGACGAATATTGCACCTTGCTATAGCATCGGTCGGCGCTTCGAAGGTTACTCTGCCGTCAATGGTTTCTATTCTTTTATATCCAAGGTTGTCTATTTCCTCGCCGAGCAAGCCCTCGAGGCCGAAGAGACAGGTTGCAACTAATTCCATTATATACTCCGTTTTATGAGTTTATCCTATTTGGAAGATTTTTTCTTTTTTATTATAACGAAAACAAGGGCGATTGCAACTGCTATGCAAACAGCTGTAATAACGTACACAAACGTATTACTTTCGGGCACTTGTGTATTGTTTTCGCTTTCGGTTTCACTGCTTTCGGAAACATCGGGCAACGATTCGGGGGTTGATTCGGGAGTTGATTCGGGAGTTGATTCGGGTTTGGAAACAACCTCGGTATCGGGTATTTTAGATGCATCACCAACACCTACAAGTGCTTCTGAACAGAAAACAAAATTCGAATCGGAATTGATAAATGAAAATTTAACGTAACGGGCGGAAACGGGCTTACAAACAAATTTAACGTAAGAAACAATATCAACGTATTGAAGCTCGGGAGTTGCAAGCAATTCGAAATTTTCGCCGTCTTCGGAAATCAATATCTGAACGTCATCTGAAGGATCGCCGATGCCGTACAGCTCGATATGGCTAAAATGCGCCATAAAATGTGTAAGATCGTTTCTGACCTTTCCTAGGTCGACGGTAACACTCATTCTGCCGTCGCTGTCAAGCAAGGATTTATGAAAAGCGTGCCATTCCGTGCCAAGCTCACTCGCACCGACAATGCCGTCGGTAAGCTCTTTTCCGTCGTTTTTCTGATAATCGATAGTGCTTCCGTCGGAATATGCTTTTGAAGCGGTATAGGGCTTACCCTTGGAAATCCAATCAACGTCAATATCCATTGTGAACGTTTCACTGCGAAGCGGTTTTATATCATTTTCGGTAAGAGTGCCCTTTGAATATTTATAGGTAAGGTCATAGATTGCGCGAGCGCGTGCATTTTCGGAGTAGCAGGCGGCATAAAAAACGGCTTGCTTTGCATCCTGATAATACATTTTTATCGAATCCATTGCGCCGAGCTTCATACCTCCCTCGAGATAATCGAGATAGCGATTGAAGTATTCACCGCTGGTAAGCGCCTTGCCGTCGATTTCGACCTCCATGCCCATTCCGTATATTATACAGTCATTCAAGCAGGTTTCGACACGTTTCGCATCGGCAATTTGTTGCCAATACATATTGGGTTGCATAGTTACTGCATCTATGCCAAGACTCTTCCATTGCTTGTAACCGTTCGATCTGAACCAAGGAATCCAAACAAATTTAAGTCCCTTTGAATGGAGATATTCAGAGGCGTATAAAAACAGCTCTTTATCGGCAGTGCCTTTATCGCCTGTGTTAAGGTATTCCTCCAACCAATAAAAGCCGATAAGATCGAGATGCTGATAATCTCTTTCGTTGAAAAGCTTTAACTGCTCATCAATTATCCATTTAACTGCATATTTTCTGTCTTCCATTTTGGAGAAGTCAAGCGCTTTGCCGCCAAGCGAGCCGAATTTATCACCGGCTTCGACACCGGGATAGAGGATTGTAAGGACAACGCCGGCTTTACGAGAATTATCGTTAAGCTCCTTTTTTGCTTCGCCAAACGCTACTTCAAGCGCATCAACGTTTGCATCCTTATAAAATGTATCTTCGACGTAATTTGTCCAGTCAATTGCTTTTGTAGGGTTTTGGGTATCATAATGAATTCTTGCACCGGAGGGGCCTGACGAAACGCAGGGCAAGAAAAGGTAGCTGTCAAAGAAGAAATCCTTGGCATTACCGTTTTCATCAAGATAAGCAACGTAGGGCTTTAAATCCTCGGGATAATGGCGACCGTAATCACTTTTATTAGAGTTATGTGTATAAGTGAGAACAAGATTTTCATATCCGTCCATAACCTCGGGGGTGGGCATTGCCGCACTTACGGAAACGTCAAAAGCGAAAACGACAGACAGCAACATAGCTATGCAAAGTGAAATGATCAAAACCTTTTTCATTGTTGCCTCCAAAAAGCAGTTTGATTAATTCTAACATAGCGCCTTGTTTTTTTCAATAGTTTTAATAAATCTTATTGCATTTGAAAAAGCAAACCCAACACATTGCTATTGCGTTGGGTTTGACTTTATTATGAAATTTTATACGTTCCCATAACGTGGCGTTTTATGAGTATATAGTCATATTTATCGGCCTCTCCGTTTTTGTTAACGTCTGATCGTCCTATTATAAGCGGATCGGTCTGAACCGTATTCATACAAATACGCTTAACGAAAATATAATCATATTTATCTATTTCTCCGTCAGCATTTACATCACCCAAAAGTGATGAATCGCCTCTCGCAATATTAATATCGAATTTTGTAAGTGTTCCTTTTGCATATTTGTAGGTGAGATCGTATATGATTCTTCCGTAAGGCGCTTTTCCTGTGTGTGCGTTATAATAAACTGCGGTTTTTTTATCTTGATAATACATTTTTACCGAATTCATTGCACCTAATTCCATACCGTCTTCAAGGTACTGCAGATATCTGTTGAAATACTCTTCATTATAGAGCGCGCCCACATCAATCTCCATTTCCATACATAGTCCGTGCGCTTGCGAAAACTGAATACTCGACTTAACACGGTTGTAGTCGGCAGTGCTCATAAAATACATATTAGGTTGCATACACGCAACGTCGATACCAAGCTCATCTGTACGTTCGGTTCCGAAAGCTTTATACCAAGGAATCCAAATAAATTTCAATCCTTTTGAATGGAGATAATCGGATGCGTAATTGAACAATTCGATATCCTCATCGGTAAACTCACAGTTCATAAGATATTCTTCGAGCCAATAAAAACCTACTAAATCGAGATTTTCGTAATTGTTTTCAGCAAAACGTTCAATTTGCTCATCGATTAACCATTTAATGGCGTATTTTCTGTCTTCGTGAATAGAAAAATTGAGATTTCTTCCTCCGAGATTGCCAAACGAAACCGAGGTTTTTGTCGGATAAAGAATCGAAAAGAAAACACCTGCTTTTTTATCAGAATCATCGTTAAGCGAGGTTTTTACCGTTCCGAACGCTTCTTCAAGCGCATCGACGTTATATCCCTCGGCAAACGTATCGTCGACGTACGCAATCCAATCGGACGCGACGGTAGGCTTTTCGGAACTTGCGTGCATCGGCGCGCCCGAAGGGCCGATTGAATTACACGGCAAAAAAAGATAACTGTCGAAAAAATAATCGCTGACATTTCCGTTGGCATCGACATATCCGACGTACGGTATAAGATCCGATGCTTCATGCCTTCCGAAATTTCGCCCGTATAAATCAAACGTATAGGTAAGACAAACGTTTTCATAACCGCAAAGATCGGAGGATGACGGCATTTCTGCAGAGACATTCATTGATTGAATCGCAAGCAACGGCAAAAGCAAGGAAAAAACGATAAACAAGGATGTTTTCTTCATAAATACTCCTTTGATTTTTTATTTAACATATCGCCGTTGTTTTATGAAAATATTTTGAAGATATTATTAAAATGTAAAAACACTTCGCGACAAAGGCGAAGTGTTTTTTTAAATCATTTAATCTTTTAATTATGCACATTAAAAAACTAATTTTTCGGCATATCCGCAAAGTATTCCGAGTCCTGCCGAGCCCAAGATTAAATAAATGGGATTGACCTTTTTCAATGCAAGGACTACGACTATCGCAAATATAACGAGTGATGCAAAAAATTGGAAATCAAAAGCCGAAAGCGAGATTCCGACAGGAAAGAACACGCCGAATCCAAGTGAAATTATAGCTGCCGCAATAAGTCCGACAACTACGGGACGCAGACCTACAAGACAGCCTTTTACTACAAAGCTGTTTTTATATTTATTATAAAATTTTGCTACGATCAAAATCACAAGGAACGACGGAAGAACAACACCGAGCGTCGCACATATTGCACCGAAGATGCCACCGGTTTGAACTCCGATATAGGTAGCCATATTGATCGCAACGGGGCCGGGAGTCGATTCGGCAACGGCGATGAAGTTAAGCAATTGTTCTTCGTTCATCCAGTTGTTTGCCAATACCTCCTGCTGCATAAAAGGAAGCATTGCATAACCGCCGCCGAAGGTAAATGCGCCGATTTTTAAAAAGGTGAGAAAAAGCTCAAGATAGATCATTACTTTTCCCTCCCCTTTGAAATAATCGTCACGGAAAGGCCAAGCAAAGCGCCACCGAGTATTATGAACAAGACACTGATACCGGTGAAAAGCTTTATAGCAAAAGCCGCAACTGCGAGAATACACGCGATAAGGTTTTTAGGGCATTGCTTTGCCATACCCCAAAGTGCTTTGACGATGAGCGCGATAACACCTGCACGTATTCCGTTAAATGCGAAGCGCACTGCTTCATAATCAAGCATTTTTTCAAGTACGAAAGAAAGACAAGTGATGATCATAAACGAGGGCAATACCGTTCCCAACGTTGCGGAAAATGCGCCCCAAAAGCCGCAGGCGCGAGTTCCGACAAAGGTTGCGGTATTTATTGCTATCGGACCGGGGGTCGATTCGGCAATCGCCACAATATCAAACATTGTAGATTCTTCGATCCATTTTCGTTTTTCGGCAACCTCGCGTTGGATCAGCGGCAGCATTGCATAACCGCCGCCGATCGTGAAAGCGCCTATTTTAAAGAAGGTGCCGAAAAGCGAAAGACACATTTTGAATTTATTCATAATAACTCACTATTTGACCGTAATCGTTACGGTACATTCTTCAGACCAGCCAAGATAATTTGAATATTGATAGGTAAAGGTGTCGGTCCCTTTAAAATCACCGTTCGGATAATATACAAAAGTACCGTCTTCCGCTAAACTAATTGTACCGTGTTCGGGTGATATACTGATTCGATATATATTCGTCGGATCGGCATTTTTATTCAACGTATTCCTTGACGGTGTATTTTGTTTTGCGGCAAACAACAGTTTAGAAACTGCGTCGGGAGTTGTTTTTAACGTACCCTTCATAAATTGATAGGTATAATCGTAAATCAAGCGCAATCTTGCATCATCGGAAGCGGCGGAATTACCGAAGTATCCAACGCCTTGATAATACATATGGATAGCTTCATCCATATATCCGTATTCTTTACCGTAATAGAGATATCCCATATACTTTTTAAAGTAACGGAGATCGTGCATAGCAGCGGCATCGATTTCCAATTCAACACACATTCCGTATCTTTTTGCAAGCTCTGATGCATGCTGAAGACGGCTTTCGGGCACCTCAAGCGAAAAGGCGTAGTTAGGTTGCAAGCAACCTACGTCAAAGCCGAATTCTTCCCATCTTGAATAACCGCCTGCATTGAAATAAGGTATCCAGAAAAGCTGATAACCGATTTCATCGAACATCTTGTTTACAGCTTTGGAGGTTTCAACGTCACCGCCCGAAATTGCTTCGTGGAACCAATAAAAACCGCAAAGCTCGAGATTTTCGTATTTGTTTGAATTAAACGCATCAATAAGGCGCTGTGCATAATATTTAGCAACGTATACGCGGTTTGAAAGCGAGGTTAAGGAATCATTCTTACCGTCAAAATCGATATCGCCGAATTCGACAAGCGTATCATCCATATGAGGAATGGTGAAATACACTTTTAACTTTTCATTCTTACCGAGTGCGTTATTTACTTTTGCGGCAACCTTGTTAAGAGCGTCCAAATTTTTTCCCTTTGTAAACAGCTCGTCAAACAAATAATGCCAATCCGATGCAATGGATGTGCCGTAGGGACGTCCTCCGCTGGGAAGCACTCCCGTGGTGGGCAGGAATAAAAATCCGTCAAACATCGAATCCTTAATTTTGCCGTTTTCGTCCATGTAAGCAACGTAAGGAAGCATAAAGTTCTCGTTCATTACACCGCCGGTGTAATACATAAGACATACATCATTAACGCCGCCGAGAATATCCTCGGAAGGAGCCGCATAGGCATATTGATCCTCAGCGTTATCGGGCACTTTATATACATTAAGTCCTGTAAGAGAGCTTGCTCCGCTTACATTCTTTTTACCCGTAAGGGTGATTTCATCGCTAAATACGTGAGAAACCGTATCGAAGCGTATCATTACGTATCTTGCACGGTACGCTTTTGCTAATTTGATAGTTGCCGTTGTAATACCGCTATCCTTGTTAAGCGTGGGAACAACCTGTCCGGCGATATACCAATCCTTTCCGTTTTCGGACAAAATCAGTGAAACGTATTCGGGAATGTGTATGCTCCAGCCTACGTTCTTTAACAAGCGCATTGAAAGCTCACTTACAGAAGAAACCGCACCCAAATCGAAATACACTCTTCTGCCGCCTGCGCTGTGGAATTGATGCCAAATACCGTTATAACAATATTGGTCATTAGTGGTTTTTCCATCGGTAAGAAGTCCCGAGTTTTCGGGGGCGTTATTCTTTTCACCCGTTTCGGAATCGATAAACGTTTCGGTTACAATCTGACAGTCAAGACCGTACAAAAGATTCTTGCTTGTGTTGTAATCGGAAGCGGTAGAGCTCCAATATTTTAAAACGTCGGTCGTTTCGAATTCAAGCTCGCCGTAAAGCGGTAAGGTTTCAACCTTTTCGTAAAAGTTAGCATAAACCGCCGCTTCCTCTATCCAACAATAGCCCATACTCTTAGCAAGGGTGAATTTAACGTAACGGACTTTTATAAGCTCGCGAAGTGCAAGAGAAAACGCATAGTTTTCTTGGTTGCAATTTTGCGAATAAAGTCGTTTAAGCCTTACAAAATTCTTGCCGTCGGTGCTGACGGAAACGTCGCAATATGTCGGCAAATTAATTGAAGCTTCGCCTCTGTTGAAGCAGTGAAGCTCGAATGCGAAAACGTCGTTTCTGATCCTTCCCAAATCGACTGTTACAGAAGCGTTATCGGCAATACTTACGCCGACCCATTCTTCAAATTCAAAAGGCGCGCCAACCGCTCCGCCGTCGGTAAGAAGCGTATCGTTTTCGTCGCTTCGCCAATCGTATTCTTTACAAACCGTGGTATAATCACAGCCCTTTGATACAAGCGTTCTGCCCAACGAAAGATCGGTCATTACACCGGTTGTAACTTTTTTGAGGTTAGCGATCAGTTCCGCATCGCTTTGTCGGTCGTTCAGATAGGATTCGGTAACTGCACCGCCCTCGCCGATAACCATTTTCGGGACGCTCGAATAAACAAAAACTTCATCAATGAATACCCATGCCGTAGTACGCACAACGGTAAAACGGATATATTTGTATTCTACGTCAGCGCTCAATTCAAGAGATGCGCGCATTACCGTACCCGCCTTGAATGCAGGGATTTCCATATTTCCGAGCGATGTCCAAGTTTTATTATCATTTGAACCGCTGACGCTTACGCTCTTCGGAATATTAACTCCAGCTTCATTGACCGAAAGGTAGGAAATTTCAAACTTGTTGATGTTTTTTCCGTCAACACCGAGATCAACGGTGATGTCAGTCGTTGAATTGTAGCCGCAGAAGGATGCCGAGGTGTAGCTCGCCGCAACGTTATAAACCCCATCGGTCAATTCGCAGTTATAGCTATCGGGATAATTATCAGCAGGAGCGACAGACGAAGTATAACGTTTGCCTGCGCTCAAAATGTTGGGAACATAAATAGGTTCAAGCTCGGGTTCGGGTTGTTCAATAATGTATGTATTAAGAACGTGACGTTTGATGAGGATATAATCGTATACGTCGACTATCCCATCGGAATTTACATCGGCGACTTCTTTCTGAGCATCGTCCAGAATAAGCGTATTTAAAACCCAACGCTTACAGCAAATATAGTCATATTTATCTATCACTTTATCGCCGTTGATATCGCCGCGCAAAGCCGCTGAGTCGATTTTTGCTGAACAAGAAAATGATGCAGAGATAAAAAGCATTGCTAAGATAAGAGCAATTATTTTTTTAAACATAACCGTTCCCCGTTATATAAATTTATTTATCCCAAATCGGGTTCATCGCAAAATTTCACAACATTGTTACTGCAGCCGTGAAGCTCGAAAACAACAATTTCGTTGTCGCCCTCTTTAAGGATAGGCGCAGGAATATAAAGTGTTTTTGTAGGGCCTGCATCGGTCCAATATCTGCCGACATTAAATCCGTTTACGGTAACAAAGCCTTTATGGAAGCTGTCAAGACGCAAGAAAGTATCGTTGGGAGTACCTTCGATATTAAGAGTACCGCGGAAGAAGGTACTTGTTTGTTCGGTAGCACCTTCATGCGCAATATATTCAAGCTTGGAAAGGTCGTCCATAGTAAGAGGATACATCGTCCATCCGAAAAGATATTGCTGACCGAGTCGCGCGGAGCGAACAAGACCCTTTTCGTTGTTTGCCATTTCTGTACCGTAGTTTACACGGCCTTGGTTTTCGATAAGGATATCGATCTTTACCTTTTCGCCTCGTTTTACAGAAACGATAATTTCATCGTCACGTCTGTCACGTTCTTTTACGCCTTTGAATTCACCGTTAATATAGATCAATGCTCTGTCACGGATAGGATCGATAATAAGCGGTGCTTCGACAGGATAATCGATAACGGTTGAATAAAGAGTAAAACCGAAATCGCAACCGAGCTCTTCCATCGTTTTTGGGTGAGAGCTTTTAACGGGAGAAGAAAGATTATCAAGGTTATTAAAAAGATTTGCGGATTCGGTAAGCTTAAGCTCGCCGTATGCCTTCTTTTCGGTATTCTTAACAGTGATTTCCGGAAGATTTTTGAAATACTTTTCGGCTACAGCGCGAACTTCATAGAAGCGCTTTGTTAAATCGCCCGCTTCGGTGAGTGCGGCATCATAATCGTAGCTTGTGGTTTGAGGGCAATATTTTTCGTAAACGTTTGCGCCGTTGTTAAATGCGAAATTCGTACCGCCGCAGAACATATAGAAGTTTACGTTGCCGCCCGAGCCGAGCATTCCGTCAAGCTGTTCCGCTACGTCATCGGGTTCACGTCTGTGGTGGATGTCGTTCCAAGAATCGAACCAGCCCTCCCAGAATTCAGAGCACATAACGGGTTCGGAATTATCGGAATAATTACGGATAAAATCGAAGCTTTCCTTCCAATGCGAGCCGAAGTTACCGGTTTTCAAAATGCCGTCAACAGTACCGCCGCCAAAGAAGAAGTTCGAAGGTCCGTCGGAGGTAAACAATACAACGTCGATACCGTTTTTGCGGTAGTAATCCGCAAGGAATTTGATATATTCGTGATCGTTACCGAAGGAGCCGTATTCGTTTTCAACCTGCATCATTATTACGTTGCCGCCGTTTGTTATAAGACGGGGACGAACGATATTGAAGACCTGATCGAGATAACGGGTTTCGTATTTAAGAAATTCATCGTCCATACAGCGGATATGCATATCGCGGTGAGTAAGCAACCACGAGGGGATTCCGCCGTAATCCCATTCTGCACAAATATAGGGACCGGGTCGGATGATGCAAAGAAGACCGAGCTCGTTTGCGAGATCGATAAAATGTCCAAGATCGAGAATACCGGTAAAATCAAACGTTCCCTCTTTACGCTCGTGAAGGTTCCAGCAAATATAAGTTTCAACGGTATTAAAGCCGCACTGCTTAAGCTTTAAAAGTCTGTCGTACCAATATTCGGGTACGGTTCTGAAATAATGGATAGAACCCGAAAGGATCTGGATAGGTTCTCCGTTAAGATAAAATTGGTTTTCTTTGTAGTTAAAAGTGCCCATTGTTTTCCTCCGTAACGATATAATCGGACATTTGTTTTATTCCGTAGTGATTAAAATATCTTTCTTCGGCTTGAATCCAAAGCTTTTTAAAATTTTCGTAAGCTGATTCACCGTTCCGCTTGATAATGCGTTCTTTTTGGGTGTTTTCGTCAATATCGAAAAAGACCTTCAAATCGGCATAATCGTTAAGATTCGGATTGTGACTGTACGTGCCCTCGATGATTATACATTTTGGCAAATCTACCGAAACGGTCTTAACGATTTTTTGTTTTGAGCAATCGAACACACCGTAAGAAAAGCTCTTTTGAGTTAGGTTATCAACGACTTCCCTTTTAAAACGGATAAAATCGAAATTGCCATCGAATTTGCTTATTTCAAGCTCGCCCTTTGCATTTTTCGGACGGTAAAAATCATCGGTATGAATAACGGTTATTCCGTCTTTTTCAAAACGCTTTGATAAAGTCGTTTTTCCCGATGCCGCCTTACCGTCAATTGCAATTATTATCGGCGAATCCTTTTCGTTATTTTCAATCAAACCGTTTATGATCGAAAATAGGTTTTCTTTGTTAATTTTCATTTTTCAGAGAAACGATTTTTTTAATATTTTCGAGAACCGAATACGGAATTTGCATCGGCAGCTTTGCCTGACCGACGCCTATTTCGATATGCGGCTTCATTTTTGCGTGATAATCGGTACCGCCTGAAATTTCCAAACCGAGTTCGCGTGCAAGGGCATGAAAACAGTCTTGCATTTCAGGGGTATATTCGTTGTAATATCCTTCAATACCGCAAAGTCCGTATCCTTTAAGCTTGATGAGAAATTCACGCAGGTCTTTATCGCTCAAGCGTATAAGGTGAGGATGCGCAACAAAGCTTACACCGCCGATATCATCGATAAGCTTAACCGCCATTTCGGCTGTCAAATATTGCGTTCCGTCATAAGCAGGTCTTCCGTTGGCGAGGTATTTTTCAAACCCCTCCTTAACGCTTTCGGTATATCCCTTTTCCATTAGGATGCGCGCGAAATGTGCACGTCCGATAAGACCCGAAGGAGCAATTTTCAACGCTTCCTCAATCGTAACGTCAAATCCGAGCTTTTGAAGATTTACGCAAGTATTTACAGTGCGTTGCCAACGAACCTTGTTGATATTTTCAAGCGCTTCCTTTAACCTGTCGCATTTATGATCGATATAAAAGCCGAGAATATGGGTTTCGGTTTCGGACTGTACCGAAAATTCGATCGCGGGAACAATTTCTACGCCATACCTCTTCCCCGCTTCAAGCGCCTCATCAATACCTGCGACAGTATCGTGATCGGAAAGGGCGATTGCCTTCAATCCCTTCTCCGCGGCGTGAGCGACAAGCTCTGTCGGTGTCATCGAGCCGTCAGAGCAGTTAGAATGTGTATGCAGATCAATAAAGCTCATTATTCCTCATCCAATCTGATGCGGATACCCTTTAATCGCATAAAATGGTTGGAAAGTCGGATTTCCTTTTCGCCCTCGGGTATCGCATCGAAAAAGTGGTTATATCCGTAAGTGTCTTTATAAACCGCTCGAGTTTCGGTGCCGTCGGTCCAACGGATTATGACCTTTGCGCCTGAATCGAGAACCAGTTCGCCTACGAGATAGCTCATAATCCGTATACCTCGGTGAATTTGCTTTCAAGATATTCAACGTAAGCATTGGGGTCAAATTCGCCGCATACCATATTGAACAAGTCGGTGGGATCGTAAAGACAACCGAATTTCCAAATCTTTTCACGCAACCAATCGTTGATCGCGGTAAGACGGCCGCTTTCGATCGCGGCATCAAC
>JAZRTE010000032.1:0-12330 GCA_045651785.1 Eubacteriales bacterium
GCAGCCAAAGCATTGTGAAAGGCGCTGTCCATAGGATTGATTGCATCAATAGCGCGTATGGCAGGCGTGATTGGATTTGTACCCTCGTTGGATGCGTCACCCTGACTTGTTTTCTTTTCTTCCGAGATTCCTATATGGCTATGTGCATCAATAAAACCGGGATATATGCTTAATCCTGTAGCATCAATTATTTCCATACGCTCTGTCGGAATTATTTTTTTTGAAATTTCAACAATTCTTTCCTTTTCAATTAATATATCGGCGCGTATTTCTTTATTGGTTTCCATTGTAAAAACCAATCCGTTTTGAATTAAAAGCAAATAAAATCCTCCCAAATATTATATGTATAGTTTGGCGGAGTGAGGCAAAAACTATACGTAGACCAATAAAGAAAGGATTTATTTATGGAAAACAATTACCAGAACAATCGCAACAACCAAAACAACCAAAACAACCAAAACAATCGCAACAACCAAAACAACCAGAACAATCAGAACAACCAGAACAACCAGAATAACCAGAACAACCAGAACAATCGCAACAACCAGAACAACCAAAACAATCAGAATAACAAGAATAACCAAAACAATCGCAACAATCAAAACAATCAGAACCGATAAACAAGCGAATAGCTTATAGAATTTTAAGTTTTCGGCTATAGAATGTTGTTTTTGTAATTCAATAACGCCTTTCACATAGAATTTGTGGAAGGCGTTATTATTCTATAAAATTATAAAATGCTTAGGCTTAGTATTTGTCATTTACAATATTGTTAACGTAACGTTGCATTTCGTCCTTTGATTTAATGCCGTGCGTTCCTGCGATAATTGTTTGCTTTTTGTCTTCGCCGAGCAAGGCGAATTTTTGCATTGCCTCGGGATTCATTGCCAAAGCCATCGAAAAGCCAATGGGCATTTCGGTTCGTTTCATTTTATCACCACCTTGTTTAGAGTAAACGAAAATAATCCGTACTCAAATAGTTTGGATATACCTCACTCTATAGTGTTTACATTTATCTTAAAAACGCATACATACCAATTTTTCGAATAAAGGGCTTGAAAAAGCTAAAAATATTAAAAACGGAGGTATGTTTATGAGTAATCGTTTAGCAAATGAAACAAGCCCATATCTGCTTCAGCATAAGGACAACCCTGTGGATTGGTATCCGTGGTGCGCCGAAGCATTCGAGCGAGCAAAAAGGGAAGACAAGCCGATTTTTTTGAGCATTGGATACAGCGCGTGCCATTGGTGCCACGTGCTTGCACACGAGAGCTTTGAGGATGAAGAAATTGCCGATTTGTTGAACAGATATTTTATTTCAATAAAGGTTGACAAAGAAGAAAGACCCGATATTGACAGCGTGTATATGTCGTTTTGTCAGGCATTCGCGGGCAGTGGCGGTTGGCCCACAAGTATTTTTATGACTTGGGAACAAAAACCGTTTTTTGCGGGAACCTATTTCCCAAAAACCTCAAGGGGCGGAATGATCGGATTGAAAGAGCTGCTGGAAGTCATACTGGAAAAATGGGTTGATGACCGCAATGCCTTACTGGAAGAATCCAATGAAATAATAAAGCATCTCAGAAAACCCGAATTCCCGAAAAACAAAAACGATATTGATTTAACACTTTTGGCAGTAGCGCAATATAAACGTATTTTTGACAAAAGCAACGGCGGCTTTGGATATGCGCCGAAGTTCCCAACACCTCACAATCTGCTGTTTTTGCTTGATTACTACCAACAATTTCAAACAGAAGTATGCTTAAATATGGCAGAAAAAACCTTAATTCAAATGTATCGAGGCGGAATGTTCGACCATATCGGATTTGGATTTTGCCGTTATTCTACCGACAATGTGTTTTTGGTTCCTCATTTCGAAAAAATGCTGTATGATAACGCGCTTTTGATTCTTGCTTATTGCAAAGCGTATTCGGTTACGAATAAAAGCATTTATCTTGAAATTGCCGAAAAAACAGCGACCTATATTCTTAAAGAAATGACCTCACTTGAAGGCGGATTTTTCAGCTCGCAGGACGCAGACAGCGAGGGCGAGGAGGGGAAATACTATCTGTTTACCCCGCAAGAAATTATTAATATTTTGGGAGAGCCGGACGGCGAAGGTTTTAATAAAAAGTATGATATTACCCGTAAAGGCAATTTCGAAGGAAAAAATATTCCCAATTTGCTGAAAAGCGACCTTTTGAATGAATCTTTCGAACCGCTTTTGGCAAAGCTTTACGATTATCGTAAAAAACGGTATTCACTTCACCGCGACGAGAAAATTTTAACCTCTTGGAACAGCTTGATGATTGCGGCAATGTGCAAGCTTTATCTTGTAAGCAAAAAAGAAAAATACCTTGTTGCCGCCCAAAAAGCAGATGGGTTTATACAAAAATATCTTTGCGACGAAAATACACTCTACGTTAGTTTTCATTCGGGAAAGCGTGGAGCGTTAGGGTTTTTAGACGATTATGCAGCTTATATTTTCGCCCAGCTGTTCTTATACCGCACAACCTTGGAAAAGGAATATTTGGACAGGGCAAAACGGCTTTCCGATAAGGTTATATCGGATTTTGGGGACACTGACGGTGGGTTTTATCTATACGGCAACGAGCACGAAAGGTTAATTCTAAAACCCAAAGAAACCTATGACGGAGCCGTCCCCAGCGGAAACTCGCTTATGAGCTATAACCTTATTCGTCTGTTTTTTCTTACCGATGATGAAAAATACAAAAATGAATCGGAAAAGCAAATTAACTTTATGCTTCAAAATGCATCAGACTATCCTACAAGCTATGCAATGTTCTTGAAATCGCTTTTGGAGCATAGAAAGCCACCGATGAAAATTACTGTTGTGCTTGATGAGAATACCCCCAAAAGTAAAATATCGCTTTTGTTACCGCCCGATGCCGTGGTTGTTCTGCTTCAAAATCCAACCGAAGCATACCCTCTGAAAAACAGTAAAACAACCTATTACGTTTGCCAAGAGCAACGCTGTTTTCCGCCAACAAATAGTATAGAAGAATTTTATAAAACAAAGGAGTAAAAGCTATGTCTAAAAACAAATGCTGTAAAACAGAAAAACAAACCAAAAACACAAAGCAGAGTAAAAAGCCTGCAGACATTGTGGGTAAGATCGAAGTAGCCGACAAGCGCGAACGCCGAGACGGTCCCGGCGGAAATTAAACCAAAAAGCCGATACATCGGTCTGTTGACTTCGTATCGGCTTTTATTATTTATCGACCTGTTATCGTCTGTTGGGGGGTATCAATAAGCTTCCCGTCTTTGTTATATTTCAACGCACCGCCAAGATGAGGGCAACGGGGAGCTGTGGGTGTCAAAAGTCCGAATGTGGATTCAAAAATATTAATCATACAAACAGAAAATAAGTACATACTTTAGTATAAATTTTCGAAAAAACAGAAAGATAATATCGTATAAAATAAGGAGGAAATAAATATGTTCAAACACGAGAAAATGCTTTTTCACCCCGTGGAGGTAGAACGGCCGAATCCGCAGTATGCGGTGCTTTTGCAGGAACAGCTCGGCGGAGGAAACGGAGAATTAAAGGCGGCAATGCAATATATGTCGCAAAGCTTTCGAATTAAGGATCCGGAGATAAAGGATTTGTTTCTTGATATTGCCGCCGAGGAATTGGGTCATATGGAAATGGTGGCACAAACCATAAATCTTTTGAATGGTCATAATGTAGATGCCGCAAAAGTTCCCTCGGGCGAAATCCAAACCCACGTAATTCTCGGTCTTAATCCGGGACTTATAAATGCCTCGGGCTATTCTTGGACCCCTGACTATGTAACTGTTACGGGTGATTTGTGTGCGGATTTGTTGAGCAATATCGCATCCGAACAGCGTGCAAAGGTAGTATATGAGTATCTATATAGACAGATAGAAGATAAAAAGGTACGCGAAACAATCGATTTTCTGTTGAATCGCGAGGAAGCACATAACCAAATGTTCCGCGATGCCTTTAATAAGGTTCAAAACACAGGCTCAAATTGTGATTTTGGTACAACACAAGCCGCAAAAATGTATTTTTCAATGTCCGACCCGGGTCCCAACGCATTCGCCAACGGCGAAACAAACCCCGTTTCTTTTAAATAAAAACAACCTTGCAGTGTGTTGAAAAACCAACTCCGTATAGGCAACCGTCAATGGCATAAGATAACACCGCCGAGGGTTAATTCCTCGGCGGCATATTAGTTTTTTTAAGGGCTAATACTTTGATGCTCAAATCGAGGAGCGATTTCCCATCTGTTCCGTTCTGTTCGTAACTGTTCCGTCTGTTACATCATCAAAAAAGCATCATTTTTTGTACAATAGAAAAGTGCCACGATTTGTGGCACTTTTCTAAAGTTTTGTGATATAAAGCGATGCAACAATCAATAACCCAGCAGCAAACGATAAATAGGGTTTCTTTAGGAAACGTGAGAGCAAACACGTGATACACGATAAGATTAGAGCTATAGCGAGCTTTGCGGTTGCAAGAATTACCAAAGAAATCCATAACGGAAAAGATGGTGAATTTAAGATAATGCTTGCTGATGAAAAATTAAAATTTGTAATCGGAAAGTCGTTTGAAAGAACTGCAATATCCAATCCGAAAAATAACAAAAATGCAACGGATGTAACAACAATTGCCAGCTTGATTTTGGCTTTATCCAAGGCATGTATGCCTTTTTGAGTACTTCGGGCTATCCTATCGAATCCGTTGTTATATTCCATCGAATAAATGCCGCAAAAGAACATAAGCAGAAATGCATAAAGAATTATATCTGCACCTTTTTCAAACAGATATAACCATCCTGTATCGTATATAAGCTGTGCTTCGATACCGTTTTCTGATGCAATATCGATTCTTTCGCATTGGCTGTAAAGATTTGTGTATGCAAATTCATCGGCTAAAGCAAGATCCAACTTATTACGGTATGCAGAATATTCCTCGTAAGTGATTCTGCCATTGTTAAAATCGCTGTGCATTCTTTCGTTTTGCGAGATTATGTCACGGCTTTCTTCAAGCTTTGATCGGATTTCTAAACGCTTGTTATCTGTTAGTGTGCCTGCCATGTCGTTACAAATATCTCGGTAGTACGGCTCATAACTGCTTGCCGGCGGAAGCTCAGAGCCAATAAAGTATATCTTGACGCATAGCATTATGACGCATAATATTATCAGTTTTGATTTTATAAAGCATTTTTTTGCTTCGCTTACGAAAAGTGAATGTCGTTTTTGAGTGAAAATATGTACTCTGTCTATCTTTGCTTTTGCAACTTCCCCAATATGCAAGATTTTCTTTTCGAGTGTGCGGAAAAAAGTATTGCTATTGCTTTGTCTGTTCCGAAAAGTGAGCAACACACTTAGCAAGATGCAGGAAAACAATATAAAAGCGGCTATTATTACTGATACAGAAGCCGAATGGCCGAATAGGTTAACTGAACGGTATCGAACATAAATATCATCTGTGATTCCGATTGCGTAAGGGTTTATATTAATCCAACCGCTGTTTGAGGGAAGCGAAGATATTCCAAATGATAGTACGATAACGGAAGCGGAACTAAAAATCGAAGGGATATAGCTTTTGAATATATTTGCATTGAAAGCAGAAATAAGCATCAGTAAAAGCATATTTAGAGATTTTATAAGCAATGACAAAATGAGATATTCAAATATTGTAATATCGTATGGGCAATATAAAAACTCCATTACCGAGCAAATCGGCACAAAAGGCGATGACAGACCAAATCGAATCGCAAATCCCAAAAGTGTCAAAAGCATTTCAATAACCGAAAATGCAAATGCCGAAATCGCAAAAACGGTTATTTTTCGACTTATACCCTTCCTGCCGTTAGGGGTTATTCTTGCAAGACTATCGGTTCGGTTGTCATATTCTGTCATAGAAAGGATTACACCGACAAGCACAGCAAAAATAAACAGACATAAGTCATCTGCGGTATAAGAAAAATATTCGTCCCACCCAACAACAGGTTTCGGGGCTATGCCTTTTTCAAGCAGGCTGGAATATATTGAAATTATGTCTTCTTGGTATTTTACGATGTAGCTTTCGTTTCCTGCGGTATAGCCGTAATCTATCCGGTTCCTTTCGGCAATTCTTATTGCATATGATATGTTGTCGCTGTAATTCGAAATATGATCCTGCTGTTTTTGTGGCTCTGTTATGGGAATCTCTGAAAAGAATATCCACAAAAAGCAAAACGCAAGTATGCCTAATGAAAGTTTTTTGAATCCGCTTGCTCGGAAAAGCTTTTTACATTCAAAAACAAGCATTTTCATAATATATCACCAAAGAATGACAAATAACTTTCTTCAAGAGAGCTGACTGGGTCGTGTAAGACGGAAGTGGCGATGCCTTTTTTCATAAAGATGATTTCTTTTGCTATGTTTTCTACATCGGAAACAATATGTGTTGCCCATATAACAGTTTTGCTTTCGCCGATTTCCGAAACAAAGTTTTTTAATGCAACTCTCTGTTTCGGATCAAGTCCTGCTGTTGGCTCATCGAGTATAAGTATTTCGGGGTTGCCAAGCACGGCAGAACATAACGACAATCTTTGCTTCATTCCTCCCGAAAGGGCGGATATTTTTCTGTTGCTTACGTCTGAAAGCTCAACACGGGACAGTAAATAATCGATTTCCTTTCCTTTATCGTCGGGAAGTCCTTTTAGCTCAGACATATAAAGCAGAAATTCCACAACCGAAAATGTGGGGTACATTGCAGGGTATTGTGGCATATATCCGAGATTTTTCAAAAAATCGGGGTTTTTCTTTGTATCAATGCCGTTATACAAAACATTCCCCGAAGTGGGTTTTAATAAATTAGCGATTATGTTCATCATCGTGGTTTTACCGCTGCCGTTTGGACCGAGCAAGGCATAAATGCCGTGTGATAGCTTCAAATTCACATCGTTCAATGCATTTACTTTACCGTAATTTTTGCTTATATTATGAAGTTCAAGAACGCTTTTCAATTTTCGCCACCTTCATTTCGCCTGTATTTATGTTTATGAGCATATACGCATTATCCCCTCGCATAACCTTTTCAGGATCGGTTTCGTCTGCGCAAACATAGGTGAACACTCTTATTGCTATCCAATCGCCGATGCCGCTCTTGCCACCGATGATTCCCGATGTAACGGATATGGTATAATTTGTATCACCGAAATCACAAAGCACACGTTCGTTGTTTCCGTCGCTGTCGCAGATATAAAGCTTTCCTCCATATTTGTCGTAATACTTTTCCCAAGCTCCGCTTTCTTCGTTCTTCGTTTTGCCAATATAGCGCAATTCATCGACTTTTCCGTAAATGAATTTTCCGTTATGTCTTATAGGCGCACTCGCCATTTCTTCGGATACAATAACCTTTTCGCCGTTTTCTGAATCTACACGAGTCAAACGGAAACACATTTGCTTGTATCCTTCGACGCCCATAATCTTGCTGCTTTCAAGCTCGAAATAGTATTTGTCCATTGTAAGATTCGGATGATAACCTCTGTCGTTATCACGAATGTTTTTGTAATCTAAATCGGTTGAGTAATAACTTGTGCCTTGCCAATATACACGATTATCTTTTACGAGAATGACATTTTGGAAATCGTCAAAGCTTTTGTCGGATAGCTTTTCAGCGTTGTACTCGTTTAAGTCGTACCTCCATACATAATATTTGTTGTTTTGGTTTTCGTCCAAAACCGATTGATTAAAATATATATAATCCGAGCAAGCATAAAAATCATATAGATTACCCTTGTCAGGCTGATAAAGTTCCTCGTATTTGCCGTTTTTTAAGTCATATCTGCAAAGTTTTGCGGTTTCGAAGGTATTATAATTCATTTTCAAATAATAAATGAACTGTCCAACCGTTTGAATGTTTTCAACTCCATAAAAGGGACAGCTTTCATCAGAATGGGTGCACAACGGGTCGGGACATACGGGCGTTACCGAATCTGAAACGGGACTTATTCGATAAAGCACACCGTTCATTGAAGTATAAAGATAGTTATCCGTATATTCAGATATATCTTCTTTGGTGCAGGAAACTGATGTGCATAAAATAATAGCAATCATAAGTATAGATAATATGCGTTTCATAAATAATTCCTTCTTTTCTTTGTCAAATCCGCAGTTTGTGATTTTGGCGAAATTTCTTTCTTGATAAGGCACGTTAAGATAAATGCGTTCATCTTCGGGCAATTGAGGGAGAGGATCATTCAAAATCTTTTGCATATGATTTTTGTTATATTTCATGTTGATAAATCTTCCTGAAAAATCCAAATCAATAATACTTAATTAACCTTATCTGATTTTCACATTATTATATCATAAAATTTATAAAACTACAAGATTTGTTTTTTCATGATAAATGGTAGTGTTGATGTGGAGGTTAGCATATGAGAAGATATTTATATCACGCTTCGACTGTTTCGAACATATCATGGCATATTTTCATTTACAAGAGAAATATAGGTAATATAGAGTTAACCAACGGTTAAATTAATTAACCTCATACAACGCAAACACCGCCAAAGGTTAAAATTTCCTCGGCGGTATTTGTTTGTCTATTGCAACCCAATCATTGACCCTATATCGAGAACGCATCTGTAAGTCCGTTTAGTCGTGTGGTGTCCTTTTTACATAGTACGTTGCGGGTTGTACAATACACATATTGCGGTTGCAAAGCAAAACGGCTTGTGATATAATGTATCGGCAGACGTACAATCGGACGGAGGTGCGGATATGGACTACACAAAGACGCTTAAATATCATTACAGACCGAAAAAGGGTTGGATGAACGACCCGAACGGGCTTGTTTATTTCAAAGGGTATTATCACGCGTTTTATCAGCACGCGCCGAATCACGAGATCCCTTGGCAGGAGCCGATGCATTGGGGACACGCGCGGACGAAGGATTTCCTTGAATGGGAGGAATTGCCGATAGCGTTGACACCCGATACGCCCTATGACAAAAGCGGATGCTGGTCGGGCACGGCGATAGTGAAGGATGACAAGCTCTATTTGTTTTATGCGGGAATTACCGCGGAATCGGTTATCGCTGTTGCGGTGTCCGAGGACGGTGTTGATTTTGAAAAACACAGCGGAAACCCTGTGATTTCAACCTTTCCGCCCGAGGGTGGACCCGATTTCCGCGATCCTGCGGTGTGCTGTGTTGACGGAATATATTATTGCGTGGTTGCTTCGGGGCATCCGCAAACAAAAACGGCGCGGCTGCTTTTGTACCGCAGTGAGGACTTGCTTAATTGGGAGTTTCGGTCGGTTTTGGGCGAGTGGGAGGCGGCAAAATATGCCGAATGTCCCTCTATCGTGCCGCTTGGCGGTAAAAAATGCCTGCTTTCGACTTCGGTTTGCAATCTCGATGAAACGCACTTCTTTCAAATAATGATCGGCACGCTTGAAAACGGGAAATTCGATTGCGAGCTGTCCGATCGCTTTGATAAAGGACCCGACCAATATGCGGGTCAGGCGTTTGCTTCGGCAGACGGAGAACCGCTTTTGATGACTTGGATTCCCGGTTGGAGCTATTCGGGCTTTGTAAAAGGGAAGGACGTTGGGTGTTTATCGATCCCGCGTGAGATAGTGGTCGAAAACGGTCATATTTGCGGTAAACCCGCAAAAGCGGTTGTGCATCTGCTTAAAAACGAGGATGAAGCCGTTAAAATTACCGATGACGGCTTTGTTGTCGAAAGGGAATTGCGCGAACCGCTTGTTCACAAAGGGGCGGTTAGAGATATTCAAATCCTGCGCGACGAATATATTTTGGAAATTTTCGTCAACGGCGGCGAAACGGTTTATTCGCTGTTGCTATGTTGATGAGAGAATAATGAAAAGGCGTATATTATGAAGCTTTACGCACCCGAATATTACAAAAATTTTATATGTATCGCGGATAAATGCGAGCATAGCTGTTGTATCGGCTGGGAAATCGACATTGATGACGATACCCTTGAAAGATACAAAGCGCTTGAATGCGGTTACGGCAAAAGCATTGCCGACAGTATTTCGTTTGACGGCGCGCCGCATTTTAAGCTTTGCGAGAGGGACAGATGTCCGCATCTTGACGAGATGGGCTTGTGCAGGATAATACTTGAGGTCGGCGAGGATTATCTTTGCGGCATTTGTCGTGAGCATCCGCGCTTTTACAATTACACCGACGTTGCCGAGGTGGGGTTGGGTATGTCCTGCCGCGAGGCGGCGAGGCTGATACTTTCGTCGCCGAATTATTGCATTATGGATGAAATCGGACAATCAGATGCCGAGGATTTGTGTTTGACCTTTAACGGACGGCTTGAGCGCGAAAGCGTTTATGCGATATTGCGCGACGGAAGGCTTGATTATCAAGCGAGAATCGAAAGGATTTGTTTCGATTACGGAATAGATTCGGTTGACGATTGCGTTTGGTTGGAAATAATCGATTCCTTGGAGTATCTTGACGAATCGCACCGAGAATTATTTATGAATTACTCGGATAAAAAGCGCGCGGTCGGTTGGGACGAATGCTTGGAAAGGGCTTTGGCATATTTCGTTTACCGCCATTGTACTGAAGCGTATGACGAAGAGGATTTCCGCGCCCGATTGGCGTTTTGTCTGTTCTGCGAACGGTTGTTGTCGTCGCTTATCGTTTCGCAAAGGGCGGAAACCTTAAACGATATTGCCATCCTTGCAAGTATTATTTCGGAGGAGATAGAATATTCCGAGAATAACACCGAGATGCTTACATATTAATAATGGATAGCAAGATGCCGCCGAGAATAAACTCCTCGGCGGTGCTTTTTGAGCTTTAAACTAAATAATATAAAAACCGATGTCCGTTTTTGCCGTGATTTTTCGTATTATTAACAGAAAGAGGTGATAACGTGAACAAATTGACCTGTAATTATCGTTGCGATCAGGCATTGTGCAGAATATCGGAGGGCGACACGGGCGCGCTTACCGTCTTATACGATTGCATGGCAAGGCAGATGTTCGCGTTGGCATTCTCTGTTCTTAAAAATTACGCAGATGCCGAAGACGCTATGCAGGAGACCTTTCTTAAGGTGATACAAAGTATCCATTCATACCGCAGTAACGGTAATGCGCGGGCGTGGCTGTTATCAATAACGCGAAATACGGCTATCGACCTGTTACGTAAGAAGAAGGACGAATTTTGCATTGAAGACGTTTCGGTGATCTGCAAAGAGGAAAAAAGCTCCGACTTTGCAGATAAGCTGATAATCGAGGAAGCGTTGATGACGCTTGAACGTATCGATCGCGAAATAATTGTTTTGAAGATAGTCTCGGGGTTGAAATTCGGCGAAATAAGCGAGATAGTTGGATTACCGCTTTCGACGGTTCAGAAACGCTGTCAACGCGCTTTGAAAAAACTGAAAACGCAACTGAGGTGATATTTATGAAGCTCAAAAGGAAAATAAAAAAATATTACGATTCGATCGAAATTCCGCAGAAGGGAAAAATGCTTCCCGAAACAGCAAATGCTCAAAGAACGGTGAAAACGGCAAAACCTTTCGGAAGAACCGCGTTTAAAATTGCAACCGCCGTTGTGAGCACCTTGATCATAACCGCAAGTGTATTTATCGGTTTGAATCCTTCTCCCGACGCTCCTCCGATAATCGACAGCTCGGAAAATCTATCATCCGAGCCGAATATAACCCACGATAAAAGCGCCGTGAGCGTCGAAGACTCTTTGGGGGAGGACTCCGAAGTTATCTTCAGCGAATCTGCGGGCGGTACGTCGGATGATTCGTCCGAATACTCCGGCGAAAGCAATGCAAGTGTCGACGGGCCGTCCGAACCCGAGAACGATACGTCGGGAAATACCGAAACGAGCGAACCCAACATTGACACGGATGTATCAACCCCTTCAGCGGATGTGCTGACAATCTATTCGACTTCAGGCAGTGCAGGCGAATTTGCTGCAGATATGTATCGTCCCGAGGGGTATCACGAAAATATCGGTTCGGTTCTTGCGATAATGATGTCTATGAACAAGGACGAAGAAACCAAATTCAATGTTCTTGTTCAATCCTATGATGCCATTGACCTAAAAGATTTCCTCTTGAAATATGACGATGACCTTGAGGTGATCACCGTAGAAATCGGAGGATTGTTTATGGGCGAGGGATATTATGTTTGCCTTACCGATGCCCAAATTAAAGAAATAACCGATTACGGCTTTAAGTGTCACTATATCGGCAGTGGTTTGGGAGATATACGAGATATGAATTGGGAAACTGAGGGTGGTATAAAAACCTATTGTGAAATATGGGGAGATATGTACACTTTTAA
>JAZRTE010000033.1:0-27216 GCA_045651785.1 Eubacteriales bacterium
GTCTATCTTCTTTGTAGATAAGGACGCGGCTTCTATCGCTATTATCGGTGCGGCAGACGGCCCTACCTCGATAGTTGTTGCTCAGGCGCTCGATTCAAACTATATAGGCGCAATAATGGTTGCGGCATATTCCTATATGGCGCTCGTTCCCATTATTCAGCCCCCCGTTATCAAGCTCCTCACCACCAAGAAGGAGCGTATGATAAGAATGCCTTACGTTCAGCGCGAGGTTTCCCAAACCACCAAGGTTCTCTTCCCGATAATCCTTACCGTTATCGCAGGTCTTATCGCGCCCGATTCGGTTGCTCTTATCGGCTTCCTTATGTTCGGTAACCTTATCCGTGAATGCGGCGTTTTGGCATCGCTTTCCGAAACCGCGCAAAAGGTTCTTGCAAATCTCGTTACCATCTTCCTTGGTATCACCATCGCTTGTCAGATGCAGGCGGAGCAGTTCCTTTCTCCCGCAACCCTCCTTATTATGGGCTTGGGTCTTGTCGCGTTCATCGTCGATACCGCGGGCGGCGTTCTCTTTGCAAAGTTCTTGAACATCTTCTTGAAGACCAAGATGAACCCCATGATCGGTGCGGCAGGTATTTCGGCATTCCCCATGGCAGGACGTGTTGTTCACAAAATGGCGCTTAAGGAAGATCCTCAAAACTTCTTGCTTATGCAGGCAACCGGTGTTAACGTTTCGGGTCAGATCGCTTCCGTTATCGCAGGCGGTATGATTCTTAACTTCTTCGGTTAATAGGGAAAGGAGAGTAAAATCAATGAAAAAATTTGTTCTTGTTCTTCTCACCGTTATCCTTGTTTCCTGCACACTTGCATTTAACGTTTCTGCCGATGAAAATACCGATAAGGCAGAAGTAACCGCAATCGCAGACGTAGCTTATGAGATCGGACAGCTTGAAGGCTTTGATAATTTCTGTATCACCTCGATAATTCTCGTTCCCGATGAAACCAACGCAATGGTTATCAACGGTACGACAGTGGTTGACGGAAAAGACGTTGACTGGACCGAAAAGTATGACCTTACCACCGAACAGTATCTCGCACTTTTCAAGGTCAACAATTCCAATCTCGTTTATGATGCGGCTACGGCACAGGTAATTCCCGAATCGGCGGCGGATATCATTATTTCCGCTATCCAACCTGCAACCTTAGACGTTGAGCTTGAATATAACGGCTTTGGTAACGAAGGATTTTTGAGAAACATCAAGTATATGGGACTCGGTATGCTCGGTATTTTCGTAGTAATCGGTCTTGTAATGCTTATCACATACGTTCTCAACACCGTTACCGGCAAGAAAAAAGCGTAAATATTAATAAGGAGCTGTGAAGTTGAAAACAGCTCCTTTTTCTTTTATCAAACTATTGCGGATTTTTATATTTGGGTGTATACTGTAAAAAACAACTTTCCGAAGAGAAGGTGAATGTATTGTCTGAAAAAAGAAGCAGCGGTGTGCTGATGAGCATTTCTGCGATACCCTCGCGTTACGGCGTGGGCACGTTTGGTAAGGAATGCGTCGATTTTGCAAAGAAAATATCCGAAATGGGCTTTTCTTATTGGCAGGTCTTGCCCTTCACTCCGCTTGATTATGCAAATTCTCCCTATGGCTCGGATAGCGCCTTTGCTGGCAACGAGCTTTATATTTCACCCGATATGATGGCGGTCGACGGCTTTGTTACCAAGGAAGAAGCCGTTTCAAACGAATATTCGGGCAGTCCTTATATCGCGAATTACGAGTTTGCGCGCGAAAAGCGTGAACAGCTTTTAAGAATGGCATTTTCGCGTCTTGATGCGAAGCAAAAACGAGATGTGGATGAATTTATAGCCGAAAAGGAGCTTTTTCCGCACTGCCTTTTCCGTGCCTTGAAAAAAGCAAATGACAACAAAAAGTTTTGGGAATGGGAAAAGGGAAGAGTGTATTCCGAAGCGTTGGCTTATGCCGACGAGCTTGCCGAAGAGGTAAGATATCACGGATTTGTTCAGTATCTTTTCGATACCCAATGGCAGAAAACGAAAAAGCAGATCAACGCTTGCGGAATTGACATTATCGGCGATATGCCGATATACGTTTCGCGCGACAGCGTCGACGTTTGGGCAAGCCCCTGCCTTTTCGATATTGATAAGAAAACCTATAAGCCGTCAAGAGTTGCAGGCTGTCCGCCCGATTATTTTTCGGAGGACGGTCAGCTTTGGGGCAATCCCCTTTACGATTGGAAATATCATAAAGCACATGGCTATTCCTGGTGGATAAAGCGCATAAAACGTCAGTTTGAGCTTTACGATATGCTTAGAATCGACCATTTCCGCGCGTTTGCTTCCTATTGGGCGATTGACGGCAATGCGAAGACCGCGCGCGACGGTGTTTGGAAGAAGGGCCCCGCAATGTCGCTCTTCAAAGCGGTCAGAGAAGCGCTTGGTGACGTTCCGATAATCGCCGAGGATTTGGGTGTTTTCGGTGACGACGTTGTTGAGCTTTTGAAAAAAAGCGGATTTCCCGGTATGAGAATAATCCAATTCGGTTTTGTTCCTAACGACGATTCGACTCATCTGCCGCACAACTATCCCGAAAACTGTATCGCCTACACAGGCACGCACGATAACAACACTCTGCTCGGCTGGCTTTGGGAGGCAAGTGAGGAGGAACGCGCCTTTGCGCTCGATTATTGCGGCTTTGATCACGGCGATTGGGGTAAGGGCGGTTACGATGCGCCTGCCTGCAAGAAGATAATCGAAGCGGTTTGGCGCTCGCACGCGCGACTTGCGATAATTCCTTTTCAGGATATGTGCGGCTTCGGAAGCGACGCAAGAATGAACGTTCCCGGTGACGACAGCGGCAAGTGGTGCTTCCGCACGACGAATGAAACGATAGACGGGATTGACACCGATTATTTCAAAAAAATAAATAGCGTTTTCCGCAGAAAATAATTGACACAAATATTTAAAAAGTATTGAAATTCTTGATAATTGTGGTATAATTCCATTGGTATCACTTAAGAATTCAGAGGTTTGTTATGAAAAAGTTTAAGGCGGCCGTCATTGGTTGCGGCAATATCTTCCCCATGCACGCAGTAAGTATCGTAAGATGCCCCAACGCAGAGCTTGTTGCTGTTTGCGACGTTAAGAAGGACAGAGCAGACGCTAAAGCCGAAGAATTCGGCGTAAAGGCATATTACGACTATATCGAAATGCTCGAAAAAGAAGAAATCGACGTAGTTCATATCTGCTTGCCTCACTATTTGCACCCCATCGTTTCTATGGAATGCAACAAGCGCGGCAAACACGTGCTTACCGAAAAGCCTATGTCCATTAATATCGAAGATGCACGCGCTATGATCGATACCGCAAACGAAAACGGTGTTGTTCTCGGCTGTATCTTCCAAAACCGCTATAATGCAGGTACCGTTCTTACCAAGCAATTGCTTGCTGACGGCACTCTCGGCGCTATCAGATCCGCTAAGTGCTACGTTACTTGGGACCCTTCCGATGCTTACTACGGAAGCAGCGACTGGAAGGGCACTTGGGATAAGGAAGGCGGCGGCGTTATTATCGACCAAGCAATCCATACTCTCGATATGATGCGCTATATTATCGACCGTCCCGTTGAATCGGTTTATGCGACTATCGCAAACCGCGGTCACGCTAAGATCGACGTTGAAGATACCGCAGAAGGCGTTATCCGCTTTGATAACGGTATGCTTGCAAACTTCCACGCTATCAACTACTACACCTACGATGCAGAGGTATTCATTGAATTCCACTGCGAAAACGGTGTTGCGACTCTCCTTGCCGACAGAGCAGACATCAAGCTTTACGACGGCAGAGAATTCCACGCAGTTCAGCCTAACGAAGATTTCGGCTACGGCAACGTTAAGTCCTATTGGGGCGTTAACCACTGCAAGCAGATCAATAACTTCTATGAATGCCTTGAATCGGGTGAGGCTATGTTCATCCCCGTTGAAAGCGCATACGAAACTATGGAAATGATCTGTGCTATCTATAAGAGCGGCAAGACCGGCGAACGCGTTTACATCAATAAATAAGCCTAAAAAAAGAGGGAGGTCGCCGACCTCCCTTATTTTGAATCTTCGGAGTAATTTATGCTCGATATTTTAGAAACCGAAAAAAGCTTTATATTAAAGCATATCAAAGAGGGCGACACCGTTGCCGATTTCACAATGGGCAACGGATACGATACGCTTTTCTTTTCGAAAGCCGTTGGAGAAAGCGGACACGTTTATGCCTTTGATATTCAACCCGCGGCATTGGAAAGCACGAAAAAGCGTCTTGTCGAAAACAACGCACCGCAAAATTATACTTTAATATGCGATTCGCATCACAATTCCGATAAATATATCGACCGTAAGATCAAGGCGGGAATGTTCAATCTCGGCTACCTGCCGGGCGGTGACAAAAGCATTACAACCAAAAGAGAAACGACAATGGTTGCGATTCAAAAGGCAATCGAGCTTTTGGACAGAGATGCGATACTGCTTATTGCGGTATATCCCGGACACGAGGAGGGCGAGATTGAGGGTGAGTTAATAAACGAAATGCTTTCAACTCTCGACCGCAAAAAATATTGCTGTGCAAAATTCCGAATAATCAATTCGCCCACAAGCTCTTATTTTTATATTGTTGAAAGCAAGTAATATCCCCATATTTTTCAATGAGTACGTTCTGTGAAAAAATATGGATTTGATCAAAAAGGAGAAGGAAAATGGTTTTATTTGTAATTCGTCACGGCGATCCGATATACGATCCCGATACACTTACTCCCAAGGGACACCGTCAGGCAGAGGCAGTGGGCAAACGCTTTGCCGTCAACGGACTCGACAGAATTTATTCCTCACCCAACGGTAGAGCGCAGGACACCGCACGTCCGACTTGCGAGCTTTTGGGCAAGGAAGCGGTTATTCTCGATTGGACGAGCGAAAATCTCGCAGGTAGAGATTTTATGTTCCATAATCCCGAGGACGGCGGACGTTATTGCTGGTCGTTCGGTCTGAATCCTCACCGCTTCCGCGAGGAGGGCATTGCGCTCGGCGATAAATGGTATGAAACCTTTCCGTTTACTCATTGCAATGCAAAAGAGGGCTTTGAAAGGATTCAGCGCGAATCGGATGCGTTTATGGAATCGTTGGGCTATAAGCACGAGGGCAAGCATTACCGTATAATCAAGCCGAGCGACGAGCGTGTTGCGGTATTCTGCCACTACGGCTTCGGCACGACCTGGCTTGCACATCTTCTCGATATTCCGCCTGTGCTTTTCTGGTCGACCTTTTCGCTTACTCATACCGGTATAACGACCATCAATTTCCAAAACCACCAAGATGGCTATACCACTCCTCAGGTATTCACTCATTCCGACGTTTCGCACATCTACGCCGACAGATTGCCGTTTGAATACAGCGACGGAACAAAACTTTAAATTTAAAAAAACACCGTGGGCGATGCTTTTTTACGAGCTTCTCCCACGGCTTTCTTTTTAAGAATTAGCGAATTTTTGCTTTGTTTGCTGAATCTGCTGTTGAGGTGCCTGAGTTGAGGGGTACCAGCCCTTTTGCGACATTTTGGCATAGATCTCGTTCTGGATGCAAAGCGTTTCGTTAAGCGCCTGCTTGAACGCACTGTTTACATTGGGGGTGGAAGATTCTATCGTGCCGTGCATAAAAATATCGCACGCGTTTTTAACACTCGTAAGAATGTTGTTCATAATAACCTTGTCCTGCATACTGTCTGTCCTCCTTAAAGTAATTTGTAAATGCTGTCAAAAACCTGCTGCTGCTTCTGAGCTATCTGCGAAATGAAGTTGGAAAGCTCGGTATCACCGATCTGATTCGAAAAGTCGGTGCAAACCGTTTTGATCTGCTGTGTGTGGGAAAGCGCGTCTTCAACGTAAAGAAGCTCTTTGGGTGACATTTGTTTTACCTCCGAAAAAATAGAATGTATTTCTATTGTTGACGCTTGAACGCGTTATATTCATCAAAAATAAAATTATCTTGAATTTTAAAAAACGGTGTGGTATCATAAAAGCATCAAACAACGGAGGTAAGTTATGGCAGGCGAATGCGAATTAAGAGAGCTTTTAAAGGTTGAGCTTTATCAGCTGAAGGAAGAGGGAAAGGAAATCGACGTTGATTATTGGCTTGGAGAAATCAATGCGTGCAATAACGAAAAGTCAAAGCTTATGGACGTTTATGCCAAGCTTTGCGATTTGCCGACAAAAAACGGTTATCCTTATATCGAACCGAGCGAGCTTGACGAAATATATGCCGAAAGCGATATAGATAAGCTTCCGGACGATAAATATGCGGAAATCGACTCCGATTATTTCCGCGGCGCTTGGCTTGGACGTTGCATCGGATGCGCGTTCGGTCAACCTGTCGAGGGCTGGCGCTCCGAAAAAATAATAAAATGGTATAAAGAGGCGGGGAAGTATCCCATAACCTATTTCGTGCCCACCGTTTCGGGCGAAAACCGCAGTCAGCACCCCTCGTCGGACGAGAATTTGTGCGGTATGCCGCTCGATGACGATACCCGCTTTACGGTTGTAAATTATCTTCTTCTCGGTAAAAAGGGCTATGAGGTCGATTCCTGGGACGTTGCCGAGCATTGGATACGCACTCTGCCCTACCGTTACGTTTTTACTGCGGAAACACAAAGTTACCTTAACTTTATAAATCTTGACGAGTGTACGCATTGGAATAAGCCGTCCGGCGCGGTCGATATTATGCGCAGGGAAAGGGTCAGCAGCTATCTCAATCCCTATCGCGAATGGATAGGCGCACAGATACGCTGTGATGCGTTCGCATACGTTGCGGCAGGTATGCCGAAGCTTGCTTCAAAGCTCGCGCACACCGACGCGTTTTTCACTCACGTCAAAAACGGAATTTACGGCGAAATGTTCTTTGCCGCGCTTATTTCGGCGGCATTTACCGAAAAGGACGTCGACAAATGCTTTGAAACCGCGCTTGCGGTCATTCCGAAAAAGAGCCGTTTTTACGAGGAAGCTCTTTGGGCAAAGGCGCTTGCCGAAAGCGATATGCCGCGTGACGAGCTTATTCTTGCGCTTATCGAGCGCGGAAGCAAATACAATTGGGTGCACACTATAAATAACGCGGCGTTTTGTATTGCCGCTATAACAAGATATAAAAACGATTTTCGCAACGCGGTTGCCTTTGCGATCGAATGCGGTGCCGATACCGATTGCAACGGCGCGACCGTCGGCTCGTTTATGGGTGCGTTGCTTGGCGAAAAGGAAATACCTAACGACCTTTCCGCCGCGATGCGCGACACCTTCAGCATTGGCATATCGCCTTACGATAATTACTCTATCCGTCAATTTGCGGATGAGGTAAAGGCAATGCATCAAAAGCTAAACGGTTAATAAACCGCATAATAAATTCAAAAAGCAGGGGGCAAACCACCTGCTTTTTGAATTCTCGCATTGTTCTGTTATAAAAGCTTTGCAATCATTTTATCGGCAAAAGCATCGTTGGGAAGATAGAAGGTCAATTCTTCTTCAACTCCGTTTCGCGCGAGCTTAAGAGTGCATTTCCTGTTTTTGTTGGGAAATTCGATGATTTCGCGGCTCATTTCGACGCTGTCTGCGCCCTTTGTGGTGATAAAGGAATCGTTTGGAGCTTCTTCGGAGAAAAGATCATATTTTGCGGTAAATACCGTAATATCCTTTCCTTCGGCAGAAACTGCGGTGATAAAATACTTGCTCGTGCGGAGCTTGCCGTCGGCACCCGATTTGAAACGTGTTTCGCCATCCTCACGTAAAAAGCCTTGGAATACCGAAAAGTTTCGCGCGTCGGTAACCGATTTGCCGATTGCTCTGCCGTCAATATTCTTTTTGAAATCCTCGACAGTTTTTTGGATATGCTCGTCTACGTCCTTGTCGGAAACCTGAATGCCATAGCAAATAAAGAAGCCGATAACGCCGATAACGACAAAGGGCGATGCATAATACCACCAATAAAGGTAACCGATCGCGAAGCCTATTGCAATAAGCGCGATGCAGGCAATGTAGATCTTTCGGGCGATATTTGCGCCGAAATACCTTGTGAATCTTGATTTCATTACTTTCCTCCGTGTTGATTTGTTTTTTATGCCTTGATTATATTACGCTTGTGAGTGCATGTCAATATACCGTTGGTTGAATCGGCTCAACCGTATCGGGTATTCACTTATATAGTCTGAAAAAAGCGCTAAATGGTTCGGAGTTTTTTGAAAATAACTTAAAAGCTTTTCAAATTGCCGCTATTATGCTTGTTTTTCTTGACATTTCGGAGGTTATCGATTATGATGTATAAAAATGGGATATTTTGTCCCGAACATTCTCTCCCACGGAGGACAAAGCGATGAATAACGTACCCGAAATTTTCGGTTCTATGGTCTTTAACCGCGAGGTTATGAAGGAACGCCTTCCCGAAGACGTTTATAAATCCTTAAAGCATACGATCCAGCGCGGCGACGATCTTGATATCACCGTGGCAAACGTCGTTGCCGAGGCAATGAAGAATTGGGCTATCGAAAAGGGCGCAACTCACTATACCCACTGGTTCCAACCCATGACGGGTATCACTGCCGAAAAGCACGACAGCTTCGTCACGCCCAATACCGACGGTACGGTTATTATGTCGTTTTCGGGCAAGGAACTCATCAAGGGTGAGCCCGATGCTTCGAGCTTCCCCTCGGGCGGACTTCGCGCAACCTTCGAAGCGCGCGGATATACTGCTTGGGACCCGACCTCTTACGCGTTTGTAAAGGATGGCTCGCTTTGTATCCCCAGCGTTTTCTGCTCCTACGGCGGCGAAGCGCTCGATAAAAAAACACCGCTTTTGCGTTCTACCGAAGCGTTGAACGAACAAGCAATGCGTATTTTAAAGCTGTTTGGCACCGATGCAACTCACGTCAACCCCAACTGCGGTCCCGAACAGGAATATTTCCTTGTTGATAAAGCACTTTTTAATAAAAGAGAAGATCTTGTCGTTTGCGGCAGAACGCTTTTCGGCGCAAAGCCTCCCAAGGGACAAGAGCTTGAAGACCACTATTTCGGCGCTATCAAGCCGAGAATATCGGCGTTTATGAAGGAGCTTGACGAGGAGCTTTGGAAGCTTGGCGTGCTTTCGAAAACCAAGCATAACGAAGCCGCTCCCTGTCAGCACGAGCTTGCGCCCATTTACGGCACCGCGAATGCGGCGACCGACCACAATCAGCTTACGATGGAAACCATGAAGAAGGTTGCCGAGCGTCACGGCTTGGTTTGCATTCTTCAGGAAAAGCCCTTTGAAGGCATCAACGGCAGCGGTAAGCACGATAACTGGTCGCTCGCAACCGACAAGGGCGCGAACCTTCTTGCTCCCGGCAAAAACCCTTATGAAAATGCACAGTTCTTGCTTTTCCTTTGCGGTGTTATCAAGGCTGGTGACGAGCATCAGGACCTTTTGAGGATCTCGGTCGCAACCGCTGGCAACGACCACCGTCTCGGCGCGAACGAAGCACCTCCCGCAATCGTTTCGATGTTCTTGGGCGATGAGCTTACCGCAATACTCGATGCTATCGACGAGGGTAAGCCCTATTACGGCACCGAAAAGCTCCAAATGGAGATCGGCGTCCACGTTCTTCCCACCTTCCCGAAGGACACCACCGACCGCAACCGTACAAGCCCGTTTGCATTTACCGGTAATAAGTTTGAATTCCGTATGCCCGGCTCGGCAATGTCGGTTGCAGAGCCGAATGTGGTTATAAATACAATAGTTGCCGAAAGTCTGATGCAGTTTGCCGACGAGCTTGAGAAAGCGGAGGATTTCAAAACCGCTCTTAACAAGCTTATCCGTCGTACTATCAAAGAACACAAGCGCATTATATTCAACGGCGACGGTTATTCGAACGAATGGAAGACCGAGGCGGCGCGCCGCGGACTTTTGAACCTTCCCACAACCGCCGATGCATTGCCTCATTTCGTAAACGAGGAAAATATCGCGCTGTTTACCCGTCATCGCGTTTATACCGAAAAGGAATTGCGCTCGCGCCACGATATTCTTCTTGAATCCTATTGCAAGATAATCGCTATCGAAGCACTTACAATGTGCGATATGGCATCCAGAGATATTATCCCTGCGGTCGGCTCGTATATTCTTAAGCTTGCAAAGACGGTTAACGAGCTAAAGAGCGCAAGCGCTCCCATTCCTCACCACACGACAAGCACACTCAATCGCCTTGTCGAGCTTTCGGATGAAATGTCGGCATCGCTTACGCGCCTCCGCGCCAATGCCGAGCACGCTCAGCGTAATTTAAGCAGTGAAAAATGCGGATTCTTCTGCCGTGACGAGGTGCTTCCTCTTATGGACGAGCTCCGTAAAGCCGCCGATGAAGCCGAAACCCTCACCGAGCGCTCCTATTGGCCGTTCCCGACCTACGGCGATCTTCTTTATTACATTTAATTAAAATTAAGCCGAGAGTAGCCGTTTCGCCACTCTCGGCATTTTTTGTGGACAAAACGAAAAAATATGTTATTATATTTTCAGAAAAAACGTTAACCAAATCATTTTTCTTTCACTATAAGGGCAGAAGCTTCTAAAAACACACAAGGAGGTGAGCAGATGAACAGAAAAGAACTTCACGATAAGATTGCAGAGGTATCGAAAACGATTTTTTCGTACTGTATGGCGAAAACACCCACACGGGAAGAAGCCGAGGATTTATCGCAGGATATTTTGTGCGAGCTGTTGAAATCGGCAGAAAACATCCGTGATGACAGGGCGTTTTACTCTTTTATGTGGGGCGTTGCAGGAAATGTCTATAAGCAATGGTACAGGAAGAAACTAAAAAATACTGCAAGCGAATTGACAACCGAAATTCCAACGGAAGATGCTTTCATTGAAGACGAAAACAATGATATATATCTTTTGCGTCGCGAATTGACTTTGCTGTCGGAAAAATACCGTAAAGCAACGATTATGTACTATGTCGACGGACGTTCTTGCTCGGAAATTTCATCTGCGCTCTCCGTTACGGAAAATACGGTGAAATATCTGCTTTTTAAATCAAGAAAAATATTGAAAGAAGGAATGAATATGGAAAGAAATCTTGGCGAATTAAGCTATAATCCGAAAACATTAATCCCGATGTATAGCGGTCATGGTCCTAACCAATTTTGGGATTTTATGCAGAGTAAAATAAGACAGAATATCGTTAGCGCTTGCTATAACGATGCGCTTACAGTTCAGCAAATCAGCCTTGAAACAGGTATCCCGCTTCCGTATCTTGACGATGAAATTAAAGAACTTGAAGACAAACAAATCATAATTAGAGAAGGAAAACACTACAAATCAAATGTGATTATTATAACATCCGAGTGTGCCGACGAAATTGAACGTGCCGATACAAAGTATCACGAGAAAATTGCTGATAAGATCGAAGCTTTCATAAAGGAAAAGACTTTGGAATATAAAAGCATCGGGTTTATCGGCAGGAATTTTTCCGAAAGCACTTTGCGTTGGCAACTTGCTGCAATTCTCTTTATGGCAATCCAAGAAGTTGATTATAACGAATTCAAAGTACCTAAAACGGGTTGGGGAGAACCTGCTTACCTTTGGTGTGTGGAGAAATTGAACGAAAAGTTCGTGTTCAATTATAGCCGCGTAGATGGTAAGCACGGAGATAGTCTATACTTTTTTGACTATTGGAAAGACGGCAAGGGCAAGGGCAACCATCATGATTTTTATGGGAACGATCGTTATATTAATATTTTCTGTGATATTTGCCGCGGTGAAAAAATAACTTTCAGTGAATATGATCTTGAAGCTGTTGCGGAAATGATAAAAAAGGGATATGTTATTAAGGAGAACGAAACGTATCGTGCGGCAGTTCCGATATATACCGCAGAGCAGTATGGGATTATTGTCGATATGGTGTCGGAATTTGTATCGACCGAACTGAAATCAATCATTAACGAATTAGATAAAACGGCTATAAGGATTTTAAGCGAACACACTCCTAAACATTTGCAAGAACAGGTAGAGGGCGTTGCGTCTATGGATAAATTCTTGAACGCAGTTTGCATCCCTGCAACCATTCTTATCGAAAGACAATTTTTGAGCACCGCATGGCATCCTCTTGAAATGCCTGCCACATACGTTGTTTTGAAGTAATGATAGATGAACAACACCGCCGAGAATTCCTCGGCGGTGTTGCGCGCATAAGATTATCTTGAAATATTTTTTAACAGATTCCTAACAAATCGATGGCATAAAAGACTATATATACAAAAGAGGCGATAAGCAGAAGACGAGACTCAACCATACGTAGATTGACTTTACCTTTGGGGCATGATATAATTTCAAAAAGCCGCAAGAATAGGTAAATTATGAAAAGAAGCATTATATTTTTATTATTAGTTTCTCTGGTAGTAACAATGTGTGGATGCAAAAGCGGTCAAGTCGAAACAAACGAGTGTATTACATGGATCCCTGAAAAAAGTTATTTGGTTAGCTGTGAGCTTTTGCCCAATAATAAAGTTGCAATAAAATACAGTATACAGTTTAAAAGTTTTGTTGACGAAAAGTGCGAATTTACTTTAGGTGCAAAATTCAAAAGAAGCGAAACCGAAGGATGGTTAACACAAGATACCTTTTTAAAAGGGGTCGATGACAACAGAAACGAGATGGTGGCTACTATCGAGGGGAAATCAGAGTGCGCTTATGTTTTTGTTTTTGTCGGCGACTATTCTGGTGGCAATCTTCCGGAGTCAATATCCTTCCCAGAGGATATCATCATTACAACGAGATTTAGTGACACTGTAGATAACAATTAGTTTTGATTATGCCGACAGTGAAGAAATAATGTGTTTTGTAAGTAAAACTGTTAAACTTGGGCGCTAAGAAGATTGCGCTGGATTAGAAGGAGGAAATTATGATTCATTATGATTGGCTTGTTTTAGCGGTTCTGTTTTTTTTGAGTTCCTTGTTTTTTATAATTCGATGGTTTGCTATTCGCAAAGACTTTTCTATTAGCAGTATTGCATTAGTTGCGGTTCATTGCGTTGGGTTATTTGCGTTTTTATTTATGGCGATGAAAGATTTAATATGGTGAAACTTTACAGTTGAGTTATGTTCTGTAACATGCTTATAATTTGTTTCATAAAAAAGATGTCATAGTAAAAGAAAAATCAATAAAGAAAGGTTATTAGTTATGTCAAGCTATGCAGAAAATCAGGCGAAAGTAAAGTTTTCCTACAAAAAATATTACTCGTTCCGAAATAAAATCTGCTCTAAATTTTCCGAAAAATTCCGCGCCGATATGAAAATAGACTTTGTTGCAAAGGCGCTTTTTTATGGGGATACCCAACCTGCAGTTGTCGTATCGACGGCTCCTTTGCTGATTGGAGCTTATTCGGACGAAATGGACGCAGTCGTGATGCTTCGTTTCCCCGATGAATTTGCAAAGCAATACAATCTTACGGCAGGAACTTGTTTGACTACCTCCAATGTCTATTTTACCGAACGGGCAATCGCCGGCGACATACATATCGGCGAGAAATACTCCCGTCAATATACGGATTTCGCTCCGCTCGTCCAATTATTTTTCGGTAAGAAGGACGATAAGATTATGGAAAAGACAAAGCTTTTCGGCGAAGACGTTTGGCAAACTGTGACCGAGAAGGCTAACGAGTATTTGCGGCTTTACCCCAATTGCTCACGTGACGGGTTCTTCTGTTTTAAATGATGCGCTTAAGTGGGGAAAACGGAAAATGAATAACATAATGAAAGTTGTCGAATTGGGCTTGTGCACAGGCTGCCGTGCTTGTAGTTGTGAACATATTACGTTTGAGAAAAACAAACACGGATTTCCTTCTCCAATCGTAGATGAAAGCTGCACAAACTGCGGAGAATGCTTGAAACAGTGTATATATTTTGATGAGGACGATAATTGAAGTTCTATAAGTGTTTCTATAAAGAATAACTTAGCACTGATTTTATATATAGCCGGAGATAAAATACGGCCAAAAAGAACTGTGAATACGAGCTGTTCAAAGATACATTAGATCACTGCGGCAAGTTTTTGCTCGGCCTTTCGTACGAGGATGTAGGTTATCATATATTCGAGGAATTTGACGGCGATTGCGTTTCGTTTTTGCATGAAAACACTTTAAATCCGCTTCGACTTTCCGGGGCAATCGCGCAAGAAATCGTTGATATGGCTCTCGAACTTGCGAGCAAGTTTAGGGCGCTCGAGGGGACAGAGCTTTGGAATGTGCACGCTGTTAGTAATAGCGAAAAGTGGTTAGAGGTGTTAGAACTGTCCGACCGTATAAAAGAAAAACTGACGGCGGTTACGTAATACGCGGAAAATATACTTAATATTATAAGGTGTTTTAAACAAAGTTTGGTACCTTCTCCTTACCGAAGAAGCGCTTGGTCGGCGCTTCTTCTTTTTGTACAAAAAAGAACGGACAGCGAAAGCCGTCCGTTTGTCGTTATGGATATTTACGGGTTCAAATAATGAAACGCGTTTATTTTGTTACCTTTACGCTCTTTGCGAATTCGAGGATTTGAATTTTGAAGCCTTCATATTCCGAAATGGGCGTTGCGAACTGCACGGTCCAGAATGCATCGTCACCCTTGTACATCGCAGTGAAGTATTTATACGACGTGCCCTCCTTGTTGAAAAAGCTGTATTCAAAACAAGTGATGCCGTCCTTTTCGGTAACGTCGGAGGGTGTGATATTATCCTTGGTGCAGTTGAGCTTCATAAGGTCTGCATAACGGCCGAGAGTGTAATCTTCAAGACCTTCAAGCGCCGAAAAGGGTTCCTTGATAACCGCGACCAAAATGTTTTTTGAATCGTAGCTTACAAAATAATTTTCGTATTCCTTTTCAAGAAACTCCGAGGTCAGGGTTATTGAAAATCCGTCCTTTTCAAAAACCTCTTGGGTAATGTTGTTACAAGATGCAAGGGAAACGAGTATTAGCGCGCACATCAAAAGCGCTATGATCTTCTTCATAAAATACACCCTTTTTGTTTTTTTATATTATAACAAGTTTTGTGTTGAGTGTCAAGAAATATGCACGTTATTTTATACTGTCGATGATTGTCTTTGCTTTTTCGAGTATCGGCAGCTCTCTGTTGGCAACAAGCCGACCGATTTTTGTCGATGAACGTAGCTTGTATTCATTAACGGCTTCGTCATAGGTTAATTTTAAGGTTGAAAGATGAAAATCCTCGAGCTCTTGTTTGGTCAAAGCATTGCTTCCAAACGATATTGCTTTGCAAAGAAAATAGTTGTTTATATTGTGTCTGTGGATCAGGTTGTAATAATCGCTTACAACACCGATCTTGCAAATTATTTGCGCGGTTGCGCCAAGCTCTTCCTTTAATTCGCGTAAAATGGCGGTATGCAGATCCTCGTTATTCTCGATACCGCCGCCCGAGGTTTCGATCAGCGTTGCTTTGCCGAAATCGTCATCGCGTTCGGCGCGGACAAAGTAAAAATATCCGTCGTCGTCAAAAACGATTGCTCTTGCGATGCTTCTGTCGTGATCGGTATATTCAAACGCCCATTCTTCGTCATTTAGCTGGAGGGTGAATTCCTTATAGTTGCTTTGCATAATCGGCCTTTCTGATAAAAAGAGCAAGGCAAAGCCTTGCAAAAAATACTTATTACTTATTCCTTCTTACTTATTACCTTCCAATGCTCCAAGGTTTTTTAGGGAAGAGTGAAGAGGTAATAGGTAAAAAGCAAGCCCCAAGAACTTATCGTCCTTGGGGCTTTGGGGTGGCTGACCGGGTTCGAACCGGCGACCCCCAGGGCCACAACCTGGTACTCTAACCAGCTGAGCTACAGCCACCATATGGCGTGCCTTGGGGGACTCGAACCCCCGACCTACTGCTTAGAAGGCAGTTGCTCTATCCGGCTGAGCTAAAGGCACATTTAATTAACCGAGCCGAGGGTTTTCCTCTCTCTGTGTGATCGTAAAATGGAGCGGGTGACGGGAATCGGACCCGCGCGACCAGCTTGGAAGGCTGGGATTCTACCATTGAACTACACCCGCGTGATTATTTAAGGCGACGGCGATCATCCGCCGCCTTAAACTATTACTTAGGCAATACCGTTGAGGAGTTTGGTGTACTGGCTCTTCTTACGAGCGGCATTGTTCTTGTGGATAATGCCCTTAGAAACAGCTCTGTCAACCATGCCGATAGCTTCAAGATAAGTCTTTTCAGCAAGCTCTTTGTTGCCTTCGGCAATTGCTGCCTTGTACTTCTTAACAGAAGTCTTCATTGCGGACTTGAACATCTTGTTCTGAAGCGTCTTTGTTTCGGTAACCTTAACACGCTTTTTTGCAGATTTAATGTTAGGCATGTACTCTCTATACCTCCATTCGAATTTTGGAACCATTCAACTATACCATAAAAATTTTGGTTTTGCAATAGGTTATGCAAAAAAAGTTATAAAATTTTTCTTTTAGGGAAAAATCTATAAAAAAGTTGTTGTTTGGGAGCATTTTATGTTCGAAAAGCGTACTGATCTTGCCCTTGAGGTGCATGAATTGCACGGAAAAGACTCGGGCATAAGTGTAAATGAGATAAAGGTGGGAGAAATCACCGTAACCTATGCCGATATAGCCGAGGGTGAAGGAGAACGCCTTTCCGGTAAGCAGGCGGGGAGATATATCACCTTTGACGTAGGTGAGATCTACAAAAAGGGAAGCGGCAGGCTTGTTGAGGCAGCAGGTCTGATAGCCGCCGAAATGAAAAAGCTGTTTCCCGAAAATTGCAAAAGCTTTCTTGTTGTCGGATTGGGAAACGAATCGATAACGCCCGATTCGGTTGGCCCGAACGCCGTTAAAGGCTTGCTCGTTACCCGCCACATTGAATTTATCGACCAAACGCTTTTCGACGGCGCCGGATTTGGCAGTCTTGCCGCGATAAGCCCCGGCGTTTTGGGGCAGACGGGTATTGAAAGTATGGATATTATATCGGGTGTTGTTCAAAAAGTCAACCCCGATTGCATAATTATTATCGATTCTCTTGCATCGCGCCGCCTTGCGCGCCTTGCAACCACGGTTCAGCTTTCAAACACGGGCATCTCGCCCGGCTCGGGCGTAGCAAACCACCGCGCGGAATTGAGCAGAAGCACGCTCGGTGTTGACGTGATATCGATAGGGATACCGACCGTTGTCGATGCGGCTACGCTTGCCCGCGATTTGCTTGAGGAGGCGGTCGGGGAGGAAAACGAAAGCTTTACGCGAATTATTGAAAGGGTATTTTCGACCGACCGAAAAACGATGTTTGTAACGCCGAAGGATAACGACGTTATCGCGCAAAGCTCGGCAAGGCTTATCGCGACGGCAATAAACATGGCCGTTCACAATATGTCGGATTCGGAAATCAACGGATTTTTGTCATAAAGCTTGTCCCTCGTGAATATAATTACACGAGGAAGTGATAAAATGAGAAGAAGATTGACAATAAATCAAAGGCAGAGCTTGATCAAATGGGGTTGCCTGACCCTGTCGGTGCTGATGCTCGGAGGTGTGTTTGCGGCGATACCCTATATCGTTAACGCGTTGCCGAAGATGGACAGCGAAACTGTGCGCGACGTGTTGAACGGCAACGAGGCGATGGGCGGAGCGATTCCGCAATATCCGCTCGGAGGAGGAAGCTTCGAGGCATCGTCAGAGGAATCGATGCCCGATGAAAACGAGGGCGAATTCGAGCCCGAGGAGCCTATACCGATACCCGAGCAGGGAGAATACGATCTGCCCGTAACACCTAACAATCTTGCTTGGTATGATGCGACCGAACCGCCGATGCTGAATATAATCAACCGCACCAAATTTTCGGTCGACCTTAACGCATATCTTCAAAAGCCGTTCCCGATAAACACCGATATAAACGATTCCCCGTTGGTGCTTATCGTACATACCCACGGAAGTGAAAGCTATCTTGAAAAGGGATACGAATTTTATTCGCCCGAGGAAACCTTTCGCTCGCGCGATGAAGAAAAAACGGTCGTGCATATCGGCGAGGTGCTGAGCGAAAAGCTGAACTCGTTGGGAATAGGAACGGTTCATGACAAAACGATGTATGACCTTACCGACTTCAATAAGTCCTATAATTATTCACGCGAGGGGATAAAAGCCGCGCTTTCAAAATATCCGACCGTTCGGTTCGTTATCGATCTTCACCGCGATTCGGTTTTCGATTCAAGCGGCAACAATATAAAGCCGCTGACAACGCTCAACGGTAAAAAATGCGCTCAGCTTATGCTCGTTATCGGCACTAACGAGGGCGGCTCCGACCACCCCGATTGGAAGGACAACCTTACCTTTGCGACGCATCTGCAGCAAAAAATGAACGATTATTATCCTACGCTTGCAAGACCTATCAATCTGCGCGCCGCCGCCTTTAATCAGGCACTTACCAAGGGCAGTATACTTTTGGAGGTCGGCTCTTGCGGAAATACCGTCGAGGAAGCCGAAAATGCCGTCCTGCTCTTCGCTCAGGCGTATGCAAGCCTGCTTAAGGAAAATTTAAAATAGCAAAACGAGAAAAAGGGCTTGCTTAGCGCAAGTCCTTTTTCGTTTATTTCGTATTCGTTTATTTCGTATTCGTTTCATGCCGAACGAGTATCGTATCTTTCCCGATACGTTCGATATCGCGCCATGGGATGACGGTTCGGTTTTTGGAGGAGATAGATGAGAGCAATCCGTTTCCGGGGATGACAAACGCGGTTATTTCGCCCGTGCAGGTATTTATTTCAAGGTCGCCGATACAGCCGAGCAGGCTCCCGTCACAAAGGTTGATGACCTCCTTGTTTTTCAGCTCCGTAAAGCAGGAGATTACGGGAATCAGAGCAGTATGCATATCAAACCGCCGCTACCTTCGTTGATGATGCGCTGGATCGTGCCCGCTATCTTGGCGCGTGCATCGTCGGGCATATGCGCAAGCTTGCTGTTGAGCCCCTCGCTGACAAGCTCGTGAAGCGTTTTTCCGAACATATTCGATTCCCAAATGCTTTTCGGGTCTTCTTCGAATTCCTTCAAAAGGAAGCTTACAAGCTCCTCGGACTGACTTTCGGTGCCTACGATCGGGTTGACCTCGGTTTCTATATCTGCCTTCATCATGTGGATCGAAGGCGCGCTTGCCTTTAATTTCACGCCGTAACCGCCCGGCTGCTTTACGATCTCGGGCTCTTCGAGCGTAAGATCGTCGATCGAGGGCATAACGATCCCATATCCGTCGTTCATGGCATCGTCGATCGCGCTTGCGACCTTGTCGTATTTCTTTTTAACGTCCGAAAGCTCGGTCATTATCGTAAGCAACGAGCGCTCGTTTTCGATCTCAAAGCCACTCTTTTCACCGAGTATGCGGTAAAATATTCTGTCGGGAATGCGAACGTCGATCCTTGCACTGCCGTTGCCGAGGTCAAGATGATCGAGCTTTGCGGTCATATCGCCGTTTTCCGCAAACGCCTCTGCGGTATCGCGTATTTCGCCCACGCGCCTTAAGCCGTTCACCGCCTCGTTCACCGCCGAAAACAAATTTGCTCTCAGCTCGTCGCTCTCATCAAGCACGCTTATCCAGCTCGGGAGTGAAAAAGCGACCTCGCGTACGGGGAATTCGTAAAGGAGACCGCGCAGAATGTCTCTGATGTCGGAATCATCCATATCAAGACAGTTCATCGGAATTACGGGAACGTCATATTCCTCCTCAAGCTTATTAGCCAGCGTCGCCGATGCGGGTGCATTCGGGTGGGCGCAGTTCAATACGACCACGAACGGCTTTTGCAACGCTTTAAGTTCCGTAACAACGCGCGCCTCCGCCTCCTCGTATGCTTCGCGCGGGAGCTCTCCGACGGTGCCGTCGGTGGTGACGACAATACCAACGGTCGAATGCTCCTCGATTACCTTCCTCGTTCCCGTTTCTGCGGCGGCTTCAAACGGAAGCGGCGATTCCGACCAAGGGGTCATGACCATTCTCGGTTGACCGTCCTCGATAAGTCCCATTGCGCCGGGAACGATATATCCGACGCAGTCGATAAGCTTGACACGGCATTCGGTTTGTTCGTCAAGCGGAATGCTGACCGCCGATTCGGGAATGAATTTCGGCTCGGTGGTCATAACCGTTCTGCCTGATGCCGATTGCGGCATTTCGTCCTTTGCTCTTTCACGTGCCGAATCGGTTTCGATGTTCGGTAAAATGAGGTTTTCGGTAAATCTTTTGATAAGCGTCGACTTTCCGGTCCTTACCGGTCCGACGACGCCGATGTAAATGTCACCGCCCGTGCGGTTAGCTATGTCGCTGTATATGCCCATATCGGTCATACGTGTGTCCTCCTTGCGGTTTTTGTTACAAGTGTATTCACAAGGTTTTTTGTATAGAACCGATTGACATTGAATGTTTTTTGTGCTATCCTACTTTCAGTAAAAAACTCTTGCTTTCCGGAGGAGAATGTGATGAAGGAAATTAAAAGAATCGGTGTGCTTACCAGCGGCGGCGACGCTCCCGGTATGAATGCCGCTGTCCGTGCGGTGACCCGTCTTGCTTTGTATAAGGGCATTGAGGTCATGGGTATCTATAACGGATATCAGGGCCTGATCGAGGATAATATACAGCCTTTGCGCGAACGCGACGTTTCTTTTATTATAAATCGCGGCGGTACCATGCTTTATTCTGCAAGAAGCGATGATTTCCGTACTAAGGAGGGCAGAGCGAAGGCTGTTGAAAACTGTCAAAAACGCGGCATCGACGGCATCGTTACCATCGGCGGCGACGGTACCTTCCGCGGCGCGGTTGCGCTTACCAACGACGGCGTGCCCTGTATCGGCATCCCTGCTACCATTGATAACGATATCGCATCGACCGAAGCGACCATCGGCTTTGATACGGCAATGAACACCGTTGTTGATCTTGTCGACAAGCTTCGCGATACGAGCGAAAGCCATTCGCGTTGTACCGTTGTTGAGGTTATGGGCAGAGAAGCGGGCGATATCGCACTTCAGACTGCCATCGCACTCGGTGCGGTCACTGCGGTCATCCGCGAGATCCCTACCGATTTTGATCACGTTATCGAAAAAATGGTTGCGGCACGTAAGGGCGGCAAACGAAACTTTATTATCATCACCTGCGAGGGTATGGGTAAGGATTACGGCGAAGAATTGAGCGCTATGATCGAAGCGCGAAGCGGTATCGAAAGCCGCTTTGCACGTCTTGCACACATCCAGCGCGGCGGCGCACCTACACTTCGTGACCGCGTGCTTGCAACGCAAATGGGATGTGCGGCAGTTGAAAATCTGATCGAGGGACAGATGAAGCAGGTAATGTGCTTGCGCGGCAACAATATCGTGTCAATGGATATTTTCGATGCTCTTACCGTCGATAAGCTTATGAAGGGCAAGCTTAAGCCCGAGGAGGAAGAACGCATTTCTCCCAACAAACTTTACGAAATGAAGCGTATAGTTGCGGATAAGCAAGCTTATAAGAATTATCTTAACTATATTATCGACCACATAACGCTTTAAGTATAAACGTAAAAACGCTGTGCGATCGGGACGTACTTTAAAGGACAGTTTCGCAAATCAAACAGAATATGTTACCTACCGACAGGAGAAGGACGAAGAATTGTTAGAATTCCTCGTCCTTTTTGCTTGACAAGCACTGCTTCTGTGGCTACAGAAGCTATTTTCGGTTATGAGTTATGAGGTTCGCTTACTCTCACCGATATGAGTTTGCTCCGCAAACGTTATGATGTGATCGCCTTGTTACTTCAAGCTGTGCCATAGGCACATCATAACTTGGCGTAGCCAATCATAACTATAAACTCGCCGCAGGCGATCATAGCTGCGTAGTGTCCTTAAGGGCATTACGCTATGGCACGGCGTTTTTTTGTCGCTTGGTGAAAGGGGACTTGACTTTGTTGAGAATGACATATAAAGCCGAGAAAACGGTATGCAAATTCTTTAAAACGAAATCGTCAATTCGATTGACACCCGATAATAATTGTGATATAATGCTTAAGATTATATAAACAAGGAAACGCTTGATGAAAGATAACAAAAAATTCACGAAAAATTTCAATGACGAACAGGTTCAGGAAGGTCTTTTTGTCGGACGCAATGCCGTTATGGAGCTGCTTCGCAGCGGCAGAACGGTAGATCGCATTTATATCCGCAGTGAACAATCCGAAGGGGTTCTCGGCGCAATACGCGCGCGTGCGGGTGAAAAGCGCATCCCCTTGGTCGAAACCGATCAGCGTAAGCTCGATAAGCTTGCCGACGGTTTGGTTCATCAGGGTGTTATTGCCGTTGCGGCGGAAACCGATTATTTAACGGTCGAGGAGCTTTTGGCGAATGCCGATAAAAAGGGCGAAAAGCCGTTCTTCCTTATCTGTGATTCGATAAATGACCCCCACAATCTCGGCGCGCTTATCCGCAGTGCAAACTGTGCGGGCGTCAACGGTGTTATCATTCCCAAAAGACGTGCGGTCGGTGTGAACGGCACGGTTGCAAAATCAAGCGCGGGCGCTGTTTTCGCAATGCCTATCGCAAGGGTATCCAACCTTGCGAGCGCGGTTAAGACACTCAAGGAAAACGGTGTTTGGATCTGGGCTGTCGAGGCAGGCGGAAGACCCTATTACGAGCAGGATTTCAATGGCTCGTGTGCGCTCATTCTTGGAAGCGAGGGCGAGGGAGTGTCCGATATTCTCAAAAAAGAAAGCGATTTTATTGCGGGTATCCCGATGTACGGTACCGTGAATTCGCTTAACGTATCCAATGCCGGCGCGATAGTTATGTTCGAAGCCGCAAAGCAACGCAACTCCAAATAATTACCTAAGAAGCAGGTGAATAAAATGCCAAGCTCCAAGAACGGCAAACAAAATTTGGATATACTTGAGCTGCTCCGTCAGGCGGAGGAAAAGAACCACGCGGACATGAGCGTGGAAACGGCGGAGCGTAAGCCCGAATTGGAAAAAACGCTTGTTGCCGACACCGAAAATCCGCCTAAAAAGCGCACCAAGGTAACAAAACGCATAAATGCGGAAACTGCCGAGCTTATAGACCGGTACAGCACAAAAAAAGAAAATAAATCGTTAAGCGATACTCAAAAATTAAGAATAAAGCTCGCGGAGCAGAACGAAAATTCAGAGCTTTTGGGTTATCTTGCCGAGGAAAAGCAACCTGCGAAGAGTGAACGCGTTGACAAGCTTTACGAAATGATCAACGATGCTCGCACCCGCACTCTTTCCGACCTTGAGAAAAAACCTCCCGTCGGAATAAAAACGAACCGTTTTTCCGACGAGCCGGTTCCCGAAAAGCAGGAATACACGCAAGAGCAAATGTTCCCTCTCGGCGATACCATTCATTTTGAGGACGATATCAAAGAAGCCGAGGTCACAAGCTTCGATTCCGATTATGAGCAGCTCACCGAAAGGATAGAAAAGCGCGGAATCGACTTTGAAAACGAAAACGAGGGTCAGGTACGCTTCGTTGCCGATGACGATAAGCTTGAGGTCCTTGGCGAGGAAGAGCTTGACGAAACCGATATAAACCTCCGTCTTGCGTTTGAAATGATGGAGGACGAGGAGGGCACGCTCAAAAGGATCGCAGAGCGAAACCGCGAAAAGAGCCGTGCCGAAAAGGAAATCCGTGACGGTGAAAATCACATTAAATATACCTCGCGCGAACAAAATTCCGAGATCGCTTCGCACTTCCGCAAGCGTATGCGCAAGGCGCTTATCCGTATTATCATCGTAGGTATCCTTGCGCTCGGCATACTGTTTTTGGAGATCGCTTCAAAGGACAGCAGTCTGCACGGCGATTTTGCGAAGCAGGGAAGATACGGCATAATTTATATCCTTATCGATCTTCAGCTTTTGTTCTTTATTGCGATCGCTATGCTCGGCTCCGTGCGCAACGGCTTATCCGGAATATTCAAGCTGCGCCTGAACACCGACAGTTTGCTCGTCGTTTCGATATTCTTTGCGGCGGCGTATTCGTTGGTGACGCTTTTCGGAAACCCTTATGCGACGGATCTCAAGCTTTATAATCTTCCGGCTGCGTTTGCGGCATTCTGTGCCGCCGTTTCGGGCTATATGTGCGCCAAGAAGGATTACCGCTGCTTCAGAATAGTTGCTTCAAAGCGCCCGAAATATACCGCCTGTGAGCTTACGGGCGGCACGAAAGAGGCTGACGAATTTTACAAGTATCTTTTTGAAGACAGCGATATTTATACCGTCAAGCGCGCTCACTTTATCGACGGATTTGTCGAAAGAACCGAAAAACGCACCAAGTTTGAAGACGTTCTTAACTTTATAATTCCGCTTATATTCTTTGCGGGTGCGGCTCTCTTTATCACGATGAGCGTGCTCGGAAGCGAGGTTTACGACGCCTACACCGCTTTTTCGGTGTTGCTCGCCGCAAGCGTTCCCGCAACCGCGTTCTTTGTGTTCACTCTGCCCACCGTTTCCGCAAACAGGGTTGGCTTGAAGCATTCGACCGCCTTTATCGGTAACGCTGTCGCGGAGGAATATGCGACGGCATCGGTGCTCTCCTTTGCGGACACCGAGGTGTATCCGGCAAACCTTGTTAAGATAACCAACATACGTATGTACGGCGATTTCCGTATCGACGGCGTGCTTACCGATATGGCAAAGGCGTTCAAATATGTCGGCGGACCGCTTTCTAAGGTGCTTTCCGCAACGCTGAACGGACAGGTCGAAAGCCCCAATGCGATAAGAGCGATCGAAAGCACCAACGACGGACTTTGCGTTGCGATGGACGGACACAACTATTTTCTCGGAAAGCGCTCGTATATGCGCCGTTATCGCTTTGAAACTCCCGTTGACGAGGGGGACGATGCATACGATCGCAACGGCGGCTCGGTTATGTATGTCGTCGTTGACGAAAAGCTCGCTGCAAAGCTTTACATTAAATATACGCTCAACCCCTTGTTCGATTCGCTCCTTCGCGATATGTACAAGGCAGGCTTGTGTCTCGGCGTGAAAACGCTCGACCCGAATATCAGCAATGAAATGATCGCTTCACAGGTCAAATTTAAAAAGTGCCCTATTTCGGTGCTCCGCGGAATCGAGCCCGAGGAGGTTATGGGCGAGGTCGAAAATGCAACGAGCGGTATCGTGTGCAATTCGACGCTGCATAATTTCCTTAAAATGTTCTCGCTTTGCGATAAAGCGCGTCACGCTACCAAAAGCAATATCATAGTCAGCGTTGTCAGCGTTATACTGTCGTTCGCGGCGGTCGCGTTTCTTTCGGTTACGGGCGCGATAGGTGCGATCACGTCGGTCCATGCGGTTGCGTTCCAGCTGTTTTGGCTGCTTCCGATATGGTTGATATCGTTTTTGATGTTAAGAAAGTGAACAAATTGAAAAATTTGTCAATTTGCAATAAAAATATAAAATTTCCTCTTGATTAATTTGACTTTTTAATATATAATGTGTACTGTATATAGATATATGCACTAATATTTACGGAGGAATTATAACAATGGCGAAATTTACATCTTCTCAAATCAGAAATATATGTCTTGTAGGTCACAGCGGCGACGGAAAAACTTCCTTTGCCGAGGCGATGCTTTACCTTGCAAAGGTTACCGACCGTTTGGGCAAGCCCGCAGAAGGTAATACCGTCTGCGACTTTGACCCCGAAGAAATAAAAAGAGGCTATTCTATATCCACCTCTCTCGCAAGCCTTGAATGGAACGGCACAAAGATCAACATTCTTGATGCACCGGGTATGTTCGGTTTTGCGGGCGAAGCTAAGGCTGCAGCCTTCGTTGCGGCAAGTACCGTTATCGTTGTAGACGCAAAGAGTGGCTGTAAGGTTGGTACCGAGCTTGCATGGGAATATTCCGCAGGTAAGCCCAAGGCGTTTTTTGTAAATAAGGTCGATGATGAAAATTCCAACTTTGAAGGCACGTTTGCAGGTCTTCGTGAACAGTTCGGCGCGTCGGTTTGTCCTCTCCTTATCCCCTTTAACGAAGGTAGCGGTCAGGTAGGATTTTACAACCTCATCACAGATGAAGTGTTCTATTGCGAAAAGAACGGTAACCGTGTTGAAACCACCGTTCCCGCAAACTTTACCGATAAGATCGAAGAATATAAGCTCGCACTTAACGAATCTCTTGCGATCACCAGCGAAGAGCTTATGGAAAAATTCCTTATGGAAGAGCCCTTCACCGCCGAAGAAAAGCTCCACGCTCTTAATTCCGGTCTTCTCAGCGGCGATATCGCTCCTGTATTCTGCGGCTCCGCAACCGCGCTTGCCGGTATCCGCTTCTTCCTTGATACTGCTGCCGCTTCTTTCGTTTCTCCTCTTGAAGCAATGAAGACTGCGGACGAAAAGGGCGAAACCAAGCTCTTTGTCTTCAAGACCCTTTCCGATAACTTCGGTAAGAAGGTATTCTTCAAGGTTATGAACGGTACCCTTACCAAGGATCAGGTGCTTAACAACATCACCACCGGTCAGCAGGAAAAATTCGCTAAGATCTGTACCGCTATCGGTAAGAAGGAAATCGAATGCACCGAATTTGTTACCGGTGATATCGGTTATGCCGTAAAGCTTAACAACACCAACGTGAACAATACTCTCGTAGCTGGCGCATCGGGCGAAGAATTCAATAAGATCGATTTCCCGACTCCCTACTACACCATGGCTATCAAGCCTCTTTCGAAGAACGATGAAGATAAGATCTCTTCCGGTATCACCAAGCTTCTTGAAGAAGATCCTACCATCCGCTACGTGAACAATGCGGAAACCAAGCAGATGACCGTTTCGGGTATGGGCGATATCCACCTCGACGTTGTTTGCGCTAAGCTTAAATCGAGATTCGGCACCGGCGTTGAGCTTATCGAACCGAAGATCGCATACCGCGAAGCTATCAAGAAGACCGTTCAGGTCGAAGGTAAGCATAAGAAGCAGTCCGGCGGTTCGGGTCAGTACGGTCACGTTAAGATCACCTTCGGCCCCGGTCAGGAAGACGGCCTTACCTTTACTCAGACCGTTGTCGGCGGTAACGTTCCCAAGAACTTCTACCCCGCAGTTGAAAAGGGACTTCAGGAAGCAATGCAGAAGGGTGTTCTTGCAGGCTATCCCGTAGTTAACCTTGCGGCAGACCTCTTTGACGGTTCTTATCACGACGTTGACTCCAACGAGCTTTCCTTCAAGATGGCAGCA
>JAZRTE010000034.1:0-10880 GCA_045651785.1 Eubacteriales bacterium
ATCTACAATTTTCAGGGGACCCATTCTCGCGCCTCGCTCCACCGCGCGCGAACATCTAAGGTATAAAAATCCACGCGCATGTCGCGGATTTTTATGGAGATTAAATTAAAAAGCTTTCAATATTAATTATTTTAATGACGGTAATTGTACCGTCTTTTTTGTTTTTTCGTTTGTTTTATCCGTACCAAAACGGGCGATTCGTGAATCGCCCCTACGGTTTAAATTGTTGTTTTGATTATTAAAATTGTTGCATTTCATTTAAATTTACGTTTCATTTTTCGCGTTATCGATAAAACAATACACCCGTAGGGGCGATTCATTTTCTCGCCCGCACGGAATAAATACGGCAAACGAAACATTAGGATAAAAAACGCGATTCTCGGAAAAGGCTTCCCCTCGGGGGGAAGCTGTCGCCGTAGGTGACTGATGAGGGGTTTGTTAGTATTTAAAGATAAATATAACGATGCTTCGCATCTACCCCTCATCCGTCATTTTTCAAGGAAAATGCCACCTTCCCCCAAGGGGGAAGGCTATATCATAAATGCAACCGCAATGAAATAAAACGAACGTAAAATTAAATCGTAACGTATGCGGGCGTATCAAAAATCGCCCCTACGGTTTTGGCTGTAGCGCGGATGCTTTAAAGCAGATCCTCAAATCCGCGGGCAAGGGCGGCGGTTATATATTCGTCGGCATTGGTCAGCGATGAATCGGAAATCGACGGATCGGAATTTTCGCAGATTGGCTTATCCGCCCTTCTATAGTCGTCGTACTTCCCTTTAAGGATGCTTTCGATATGGCTGGGTTCAACTATCCAGCCAAATCCCGCCTTCCATTCATACCCCTTATTACCCGTCAGAAACCGCGATTTATTCGCTCTGAGAAAGGCGCTCTTGATAATTTCCGCGCCGTAAATTTTGAGCGATGACTTCAGGATTTCCTCGTCCCACGGGCTGAGTGAGACCACCTTTTCAAACGAGGTTTCGCTGTTGAAAAACTTAATAAGCTCGATAATTTCGGTGGGATAGGTGTTTTGTGTGTTGTTCATTGTGTCCTCCGTTCTGTTAAAAAAATAATTAAAAAATCTTTTTTCGTAGTGTTTTTTGTTGTTTTATTACTTACAACAACATAACAACAACTAACAACGTAACAACTACCAAAAATGTTTTTTTGTTTTTGTTGTTGTTTTAACCTTACAACAACGTAACAACAACACACCGCGCGGCTGCGCTATCCTCACCTCAATATGAATTATATCGGGTTTTTTATCGCTTGTCATCCCATCATTTTCTACGCCCAGTCTACAAAATGAAGCAGTTTGCACAAATTATCGTGGGGTGTTTTTGGTGGATGTGGTGGGTAAAAGATAATAGATAAGAGATACTTTGTAGGGACGATTCATCAATCGCCCGCCGAAAACAATTAAAATAAACGCAACATCAATGCACAAATAATTATTAATATTGAAAAGTTTTTGGAGAGAGCGCGAGAGTCACTTTTTTTAAAAAGGGGCTCTCGCACTATATTCATCAAAAAACAGCTCTCGCACTATATACATAAAAACTGCTTTCGTACTATATTCATCAAAATGGGGGCATCGCCCCTTTACAAACGGCAAAAAATGTGTTATTATGATTACAATCAATGAGAAATCGAAGAAATAGGAGAAATGAATTATGAAATGCCCTTCCTGCGGACACCTTGAAGACAAGGTTATCGATTCGCGCCCCTCTTCCGACGGAAGCTCGATCCGCCGCCGCCGCGAGTGCTTGGGTTGTCAAAGGCGATTCACCACCTATGAAAATATCGAAACTCTTCCTCTTATCGTTATTAAAAAGGACCTCTCGCGCGAGACGTTTGACCGCAACAAGATCCTTAATTCGATAATCCGCGCCTGCGACAAGCGTCAGGTAACACTTTCGCAAATGGACGAAGCCGTCACCGAAATCGAAATAACCCTTCAAAATACGCTGCAAAACGAAATAACCTCCGACCGTATCGGCGAATTGGTTATGGATAAGCTGAAGGGACTTGATGAGGTCGCATATATCCGCTTTGCATCGGTATACCGCCAATTCAAGGATATCGGCGCATTTATGGCAGAGCTTCAAAAGTTACTTGCCGAAAAATAACAAAACAAACCGCTGTCGTTGTGACGGCGGTTTTATTTTGCAAAAAAATGCAATTTTTCTTGAAATTTCCTGCAAAATATTGCAAAAATATGCTTTAATTCGGTGTTGCGCTATTGAAATTTGCAGGAAAAAGTAGTATAATGACAAAATATTAATGTGGGTTAATATAAGCAGAAAATTTGAGCAAATTTCCCGAGGCAGACATAATGACAAAGCAGCAGATACTTTGGATAACAATCGGAATATATTTTATCTTTATGGCGGCTATAAGCCTGATAAGCAGCAAAAAAGCGAAAAATATGGGCGATTTTGCCGTCGGCGGGAGAAACGCAGGCGCATGGATGTCGGCATTTTCGTACGGCACAGCCTATTTTTCGGCGGTAATGTTTATCGGTTATGCGGGCGGTACGGGATGGAAATACGGTATTTGGGGCGTTTTGCCGGGTATCGGAAACGCGATCATCGGCTCGCTTTTAGCTTGGCTGATCCTTGCAAGGCGCACGCGTAAGGTAACGCGCGAAAAGGGCGTCACCTCGATGCCCCAGCTTTTTGAAGTGACCTATGGCTCGCGTTCGATGAAGCTCTTTTCGGCAATCGTCATCTTTATTTTCCTTCTGCCCTATTCGGCGTCGGTTTATAAGGGACTCACGAGCGTATGCTCGGTATTGCTTGAAATTGACGAGCTTACCTGTATGATAATCATCGCGGCGGTCAGCGCATTGCTTGTCGTTGCGGGCGGTTATCTTGCGGCATTGCGTGCCGATTTCGTTCAGGGCGCGGTTATGCTTGTCGGCGTGCTTGCGCTTATCCTTGCGGTATTTAACAGCGATTCGGTCGGCGGACTTACCGAAGGCTTTAAGAATATCGCCGCAAAGACCGAGGAATTAAGGCTTGACGGCTTTGCACATATCGGACTTTGGGCGACGGTGCTTATGACCTCGTTCGGCACCTGGGGTCTGCCTCAGATGATTCATAAATATTACGGCATCCGCGACGATAAAGAGGTCAAGCGCGGCACCGTTATCTCGACAGTTTTTGCGCTTGTCGTTGCAGGTGGCGGTTATCTTATCGGCTCGCTTTCGCATTTGTTCTTTAATGAGCTTCCCGAAGGCGGCACCGATTATTTGGTTCCCAATATGCTTATCGAATCGGGCATTTCCGATATTCTGGTCGGCATCGTGCTCGTGCTTCTTATCGCGGCAAGCGTTTCGACGCTTTCGTCGATAACCATTACCGCAAGCACCACCTTTGCGATGGATATTGTGAAGGACAGAATTTTAAAGGACAAGCAAAAGGATATTTCACTGCTTACAAAAGCCGTTTGCGTTTTGTTCGTGCTGCTTTCCTTCCTCATCGCCTGGAAGGGCGAGGGCACGCCGATACTCGATATGATGAGCTATTCATGGGGCATCATTTCGGGCAGCTTCCTTGCTCCCTATGCAATCGCGCTGTTTTACAAAAAGGTCACCAAGGCAGGCGCTTGGGCAGGTATTTTGGGCGGCTTTGCCATCGCTTTGCCTCCGCTTGTCGCAAAATTGATCGGAAGCGATATCGCACTCGGCGGCTTTGGCAGACTTTGCGATATGGGCGCGCATTTTGCTTGTCTTGCAATGGCGGCTTCGGCTTTGCTCGTGCTGGTTGTAAGCGTGCTTACTTATAAAGAAGAAAAACTCCCCAAAGGAGAAATATAAAATGGAAAACAGAATTTTTAACAAGGAAATGGAGTGTATGCCTCGCCGTGAGCTTGAAGCACTCCAGCTTGAGCGTTTGAAATCGCTCGTCGATTATTGCGAAAGGAACTCCGAATTTTATTCGAAGCGCTTGGCAAAGGCGGGCGTTACCGCGGATAAGATCAAATCGCTTTCGGATATTCAATATATCCCCTATACCACAAAGGATGATCTTCGCGATACCTATCCCTTCGGTATGATTTCGGTACCGATGGAAAAGATCGTCCGTGTTCACGCCTCGTCGGGTACAACGGGCAACCCCACCGTTGTTGCTTACACCCGTGAGGATATGGAAAACTGGTCGGAGCAGGTGGCACGTCTTGCGGTCGCCGCAGGCGCGAATGCAGGCACTATCGTTCAGATATGCTTCGGCTACGGTATGTTTACCGGCGCGCTCGGTCTGCACTACGGTCTTGAAAAGATTGGTGCTGTCGTAGTTCCCACCTCGTCGGGCAACACCGAAAAGCAGCTTAAGTTTATGCGCGACTTCGGCACCGACGCTATCGTTGCGACACCCTCTTACTGTATGTATCTCGCCGAAGCGGCAAGAGGTATGGCGGATAAATATCCGATGGATATGTATAAGCTCAAATACGGTATTTTGGGCAGCGAGGGCAGCACCCCCGAAATGCGCGCAGAGATCGAAAAGCATTGGGGAAGCGGAATCTTCTGTACCGACAACTACGGTATGTCCGAGCTTAACGGCCCCGGTATGTCGGGCGAATGTATGTATCGCGACGGCTTGCATATCAACGAGGACCATTTCCTTTGCGAAACCATCGATTCAATAAGCGGAAGCGTGCTCGACAAGGGCGAAACGGGTGAGCTTGTCGTTACAAACCTCACAAAACGCGGTCTTCCCATGCTCCGTTACAGAACGAAGGATATTACCAACATAAATTACGAGCCCTGCAAGTGCGGAAGAACAAGCGCAAGAATGCATAAGATCATCGGTCGTAGCGACGATATGATAAAGGTGCGCGGCGTTAACGTGTTCCCGTCGCAGGTCGAAAGTGCGCTTATCGGTATGACCGAAATAAGCCCCAATTATTTGATAGTTCTCCGCCGCGAAAACTATTCCGATTCGATGGAGGTTCGCGTTGAGCTTATCGACAGCAGTCTGCTTGACCGCTACGGCGAGCTTGTTGCGCTCCAAAAGAGAATTCAGGACAATATCAAGAATATATTGGGCATCGCGATAAAGGTTACGCTTGTCGAGCCCAATTCCATCGAACGCTTCACCGGCAAGGCAAAGCGCGTTCTTGATCTCAGAAATCAGTAAAGGAATAATATAAATTATGGAAAAGAAGCTTCTTTTGGGTAACGAAGCGGTTGCACGCGGTCTTTATGAAGCAGGCGTGCGCGTCGTTTCGTCCTACCCCGGAACCCCCAGCACAGAAATTACCGAGGCGGTAAGCAAATACGAAGAAATTTATTCCGAATGGGCACCTAACGAAAAGGTTGCCTTTGAGGTTGCAATAGGCGCATCCTTCGGCGGTGCAAGATCGTTCTGCGCGATGAAGCACGTCGGCTTGAACGTTGCGGCAGACCCTCTTTACACCGCATCCTATATCGGCGTTAACGGCGGTATGGTCTGCGCGGTTGCCGATGACCCCGGAATGCACTCGTCGCAAAACGAGCAGGATTCCCGCCGTCACGCAATCGCGGCGAAGGTTCCTATGCTCGAACCGTCGGACAGCCAAGAGGCGCTTGACTTCACAAAAATCGCTTACGACCTCTCCGAAAGATTCGATGCCCCCTTCCTTCTTCGTCTTTCGACAAGAATTTCCCACTCGCGCTCGCTCGTAACGCTTTCCGACCGTAACGAGGTCGGCGTACGCGAATATAAGCGCGACGTTATGAAAAACGTAATGATGCCCGCAATGGCTCGCAAGGCTCACGAAAAGGTGGAAGCGCGCAACGCTTCTCTTACCGAATGGGCAGATACCGAGGCGTTTGAGCTCGGCGTTAACCGTTTAGAGCTGTTTTCCGATGAAATCGGCGTTATCGCGGCGGGCAGCACCTATGCTTACGCACGCGAAGCGCTCGGCGAAAAGGCAAGCTATTTAAAGCTCGGTATCGTTAATCCGCTTCCCGAAAAAGCTATCATCGAATTTGCGAAAAAGGTTAAAACCCTTTACGTTATCGAGGAGCTTGACGATATTATCGAAACCCATTGCATAAAATTGGGTGTAAAGGTTATCGGCCGCGAGGTATTTCCTCCTCTCGGTGAATATAACCAAGCAATTATCGCAAAGGCGATACTTAACAAGGAAAACGAATTTAATTCCGTCGATTGCGAGGTTCCCGCGCGTCCCCCCGTGCTTTGTCCCGGCTGTCCTCACAGAGGTCTTTACTACGCGCTTAAGAGCCTTAACCTTTACGTAAGCGGCGATATCGGATGCTACACCCTCGGCGCGCAAGCACCTCTTTCGATGATGGACACCTGCGTTTGTATGGGCGCATCGGTTTCGGCGCTTCACGGCTATAACACCGCGCGCGGAAGCGAAGCGGCAAAGAAATCGATTGCGGTTATCGGCGACTCGACCTTTATCCACTCGGGTATCACCGGTCTTATCGATATCGTTTACAACAAGGGCATCTCTACCGTTATCGTGCTCGATAACTCGATAACAGGTATGACCGGCCACCAAAACAATCCGCTTAACGGCAAGACCATCAAGGGCGACCCCACAACCGCGGTTGATCTTGAAGCGCTTGCAAAGGCAATCGGCATCAACCGTGTCCGCGTTGTCGATCCGTTTGATATCAAGGGCACCAAGGCAACCGTTGAAGAAGAATTGCAGGCAAGCGAGCCCTCGCTCGTTATTTCGAGAAGACCCTGCGCGCTTCTTAAGAGCGTTAAGCACGAGCCCGCGCTTGCAGTCGACCAATCGAAGTGTGTCGGATGTAAGGCATGTCTTAAGGTCGGCTGTCCCGCAATTTCCCAGAAAAAGCAGGAAAACGGCAAAACGAAAGCGTTTATCGACCCCAACCAATGCTTGGGCTGCGGTGTTTGTATCGAAACCTGCCGTCTTGACGCTATAGTTAAAAATAATTAAGGAGGCAGAGTGAAAATGAATTCCATCAATATTCTTATCGTCGGCGTAGGCGGACAGGGAACGCTCCTTGCCTCGAAGCTTATGGGCAAAATTTATATCGACAAGGGCTATGACGTAAAGGTCAGCGAGGTTCACGGTATGAGCCAACGCGGCGGCAGTGTCGTTACCTACGTTCGCGCAGGCGAAAAGGTATTTTCTCCCGTTATCGAAAAGGGCGAAGCCGACGTTATGATCTCGTTTGAAGCGCTCGAAAGCGCACGTTGGTTGCCTTATCTTAAAAAGGACGGCGTTGTTATCTCCAACACCGCGCAAATCGATCCTATGCCCGTAATTATGGGCAATGCCGAATATCCCGAAAATCCCATAGGCATTATCCAAAATTCGGGTGTAAAGGTGGTTTCGGCGGATGCACTTGCTCTTGCCGAAAAGGCAGGAAGCGCAAAATCGGTAAATATTGTGCTTTTGGGCATCGCCGCAAAGCAGTTAGGTATCGATAAGGACGAATGTCTTGACGCCATCCGTGCGACCGTACCGCAAAAGACGATTGAAGTTAACGAAAAAGCATTTGAGTTGGGATATAATCTCTGATTAAGGAAGTGAAAAAGCAATGGGAATCTTCAAGCCGGAGGTAGAATGTGCCTCCCGTGACGAAATGAAGGCGCTCCAAACAGAACGTCTTAAAAAAATGGTAAAGAACGCTTATGAAAACGTACCGTTTTATAAGCAAAAGCTCGACGAATCAGGAGTTTCTCCCGACGATATCAATTCGATCGACGATATTACAAAGCTTCCTTTTACGGTTAAGACCGACCTGCGCGATAATTATCCGTTCGGACTTTTTGCGGTGCCCAACAGCGAGCTTGTGCGCGTGCACGCCTCCTCGGGCACGACGGGTAAGCAAACCGTCGTCGGTTACACCAAAAACGATATAAACGTATGGTCGGAAAGCGCGGCGCGTGCTATCGTCGCAACCGGCGGAAGCAAGGACGATATCGTTCACGTTTCCTATGGCTACGGCTTGTTTACGGGCGGCTTGGGACTTCATTACGGCGCTGAATATCTCGGCGCGACGGCAATCCCCGTTTCGACGGGCAACACCGCAAGACAATTGCAGATATTTCAGGATTTCGGCTCGACGGTGCTTTGCTGTACCCCCTCTTACGCAATGTATTTGGGCGAGTACAGACGCGACAACAACATTCCGCTTGAAAACTTAAAGCTCCGCGCAGGTATCTTCGGCGCAGAGCCTTGGACCGACGAAATGCGTAAAAAGATCGAAGAATTGTTGGGTATCGAGGCTTACGATATCTACGGTCTTTCGGAAATTGCAGGTCCCGGTGTTTCGTTCGATTGCGAAGCGCATAACGGCTTGCATATCAACGAGGATTATTTCTATCCCGAAATTATCGACCCCGAAACCTTAAAGCCGCTTCCCGACGGGGAAATAGGCGAGCTTGTGTTCACCTGCATCGGTAAGGAGGCGCTTCCGCTTATCCGTTACCGCACCCGCGACCTTTGCTCGATAACGCGCGAAAAATGCGCCTGCGGCAGAACCTTGGTAAGAATGAGCAAGCCGGTCGGACGCAGTGACGATATGCTCATCATCCGCGGCGTAAACGTCTTCCCGAGTCAGATCGAGCACGTGCTTCTTCAGGAGGGAATGGAGCCTAATTACCTTATCACCGTTGACAGAATCAACAATCTCGATACCCTGACGGTAGACGTGGAAATGAACGTGGGCACCTTCTCGGACACCGTAAAGGGTCTTGAAAATGCAAAGAAAAAGCTCGAAAATGCTATGCAAAGCACGCTTAACGTCCATGCCGATATTCGCTTTGTGGAATACGGAAGTCTTCCCAGAAGCGAGGGTAAGGCAAAGCGTGTTATAGACAACCGCAAGAAATAATTACGAAAGGATAACAGATATGTATATCAAACAGCTTTCCGTTTTCGTTGAAAATAAAGACGGCAGACTTGCCGAAATTACCACGATAATCGCCAACGCAGGCATCGATATCCGTGCGCTTTCGATCGCCGATACAACCGATTTCGGTATTCTTCGCCTCGTTGTGGATAAGCCTTATGAGGCAGAAAAGATATTGAAGGATGCGGGACTCACCGTTTCGCTTACCGACGTTATTGCCATCGGTATCCCCGACAGACCGGGCGGATTCGCCGAAACCATCACCGCGGTTGCAAATCAAGCCGTTGCGGTTGAATATATGTATGCTTTCATCTCGCGTGAGCAGGACCGCGCTTATCTCATTATGCGCGTTGCCGATAACGAAACCGCTATCGCCGCACTCAAGGCGCAGGGCTGCGATCTTTTGGATGGAGAAAGCGTTTATCAGTTATAAGATAGGGCTGTCGTTTTTGGGCTAAACCGAAAATATGCGACTGTGTCGGATATTTTCTATCGCGCTTGGCAAGGCGGGCAGTAGGTTTCTACAGCACGCGCCTTGCAAAGACACGATTTTAGCCTCAAAACCGTTCGCCCTCAACAAATCAAAATTCAACGCTGTCGCTTTCGGCAAAACCGAAAACGGCAGCTTGTTTCTATGAGGAAATAAAAATGAAGCACACAGAATGGATGACCGCGATATCGACCAATCGCACCGATTATGAATTTTTAAAGGAATTAAAGGGCTATTCCATCGACGGAATCGAGCTTTCGGTAAGCGAATGGGACGTGCATAAGATAGATTGGTCGGGACTTAAGGAAAACGCCGAAAAGGCGGGAATCACGCTTTGGTCCTATCATCTTCCCTTTGGTGACAGAAGCGATATTTCGTGCATAGATGAGGTTGCGCGTCAAAACGCCGTCGAATGGCAAAAGGAATTGATTAAAAAAGCAACGGATATAGGCATAAAACGCTTTGTAATACATCCGTCTTACGAGCCGATTGCCGATGACGAGAGGGAAGTGAGGATGAATTTCGCAAAGGAATCACTGCGTATACTTGCCGAATATGCCGACACCTTGGGCGCGGTAATATGCGTCGAGGACCTTCCGCGAAGCTGTCTTGGTCACAACGTAACGGAAATGCTTTGCCTCGTCGGTGCGGACAGCCGTTTGCGAGTCTGCTTCGACGTAAACCATCTCCTTGCCGTTTACGGCTGTACCCATGCGGATTTTGTTAACGCTCTTGGCGACAAAATCGTTACCTGCCACATGAGCGATTACGATTTTGACGACGAAAAGCACTTTTTCTGCGGTAACGGACAAATAAATTGGGATGAGCTTATCGGTCTTCTCGAGAGCGTAGGCTATGACGGGCCGTTCCTTTACGAGGGCGGATTTACTCCGCACCGCGTTTTTAAGGACGTACCCTTTGGTACCTTCGCGACAGCGCGTGAAAGACAGATGAATATAAGAAGCTTTAAGGGTAAACAATAATAACAACCCTCCGTCGCGGGAACTTAAGGTTATCTAAATAAAAAACCTCCGTGCGCGGGCTAAAAAACATTGACAAATGGGAAAAAAGTGGTATACTGATAAAAGAAAAGTGATGATAGCAGAACAAGTTTGGCATTTACGTCTTAGCAGAGAATTAACGCCGTGGGCTGAAAGCGTTATAAGAAACGGGTTGCCGAATACCGCCTGCTTAGCTTAAATAATGAAATAAAAAGTTAAAAGTACGGGTGGAACCGTGCGATACGATTGTATTTGCACCCCGACAGCTTAAAAACTGTCGGGGTATTTTTATTTTTGTAAATAATATCGAAAGGAAATATAAAAATGAAGCTTATCATCAACGGAAACGAATTTAACGTAAACGAAGCAGTTACCGTTTACGATGCCGCAAAGGAAGCCGAGCTTATCAGCCGCGCGGTCATCGCCGCAAAGGTAAACGGAACGGTTTGCGCGCTTAACACCGCAATTAAAGAAGGCGACGAAATCGCGCTTCTCACCTTTGCCGAAGCAGAGGGCAAGCAGGTGTTCCGCCACACCGCGG
>JAZRTE010000035.1:0-11273 GCA_045651785.1 Eubacteriales bacterium
CTGCGGTGGAAAGTCCCATTCTGTCACCGATACACTTGCCGTTGTTAACAACGTTGTAGTGGGTGAGCATAACGCCCTTGGGGAAGCCCGTCGTGCCCGAGGTGTATTGCATATTGCAAACGTCGTGCTTGCTTATAAGCGATGCGCGGCGGTAAACCTCTTCGATCGGGGTGTTTTCGGCATATTCAAGCGCGGCATCCCAAGTAAGACAGCCCTTTTGCTCGCTTTGCAGGGTGATTACGTTGCGAAGGAAGGGAAGACGCTTTGTGTAAAGCGGCTTGCCCGCTTGATGCTCGTTCAATTCGTGACAAAGCTCGTGAATAATAGCGTTGTAATCACTGTCCTTATATCCGTCGCACATAATAAGCGTGTGCGTGTCGGACTGACGGAGCAGATATTCGATTTCGTAAATTTTATAAGCGGTGTTTGCGGTAACCAAAACCGCGCCGATTTTTGTTGTCGCCCAGAAAGCGATATACCATTGCGGCAGGTTAGTCGACCAAACCGCAACGTGGTCGCCGCGTTTAACGCCGAGCGATATCAACGCGCGCGCGAATCTGTCAACGTCATCGCGGAATTGGGGATAGGTACGGGTGTAATCGCATTCGGTAAAGCGGAATGCATATTGGTCGGGGAATGCTTCGCAAACACGGTCGAGCACTTGGGGGAAGGTGAGGTCGATAAGCATATTCTTTTGCCAAATATACTTGCCGCTTCCGCGAAGGTCGTCGATAAGCGTATCGCTTCCGCTTATTCTGCCCGTATAAGCGCTCATATAGTTGATATAGTTGGGGAAGATAATGCCTGCATCCTGCAAATAAGGAGCCCAGCGCTTGACCCATTCAAGCGAAAGATAACCCTCAAAATTGATCGAGCGCAAAGCGTTTATCATATCCTCTATGGGCATATCGCCTTCGCCCATAAGCTTGTAAAGGATCTCGCCGTTTTCTTCAATGCTGTCCTTAATATGAACGTGCGCGATATACATACCCAAGTTCTGAACGGTCGTTTCGGGCGATTCGTGCATAAAGCGGTAAGGATGGTGAATATCCCAAAGCACGGCTACGTTGTCGCTGTGGATATTATCGAGCAGAGCCTTAAGACGCGCGGTATCGCTGTAAACGCCGTTCGTTTCGATAAGAAGCGTAACGCCCGCCTCCTCTGCGAGAGGGGTGATATCCAAAAGCTGACGTATAACCTCTTCATCGTTACCGCCGTCGGTGGGGGCGGGGCCGTCGTCACCGAGCACGCGCACGTATTTCGTGCCCAATGCCTTTGCCGCTTGAATATATTCCGAAACGATCTTTTTGTTTTCCTCGGCAAGATCCTTGTACCTCAGACAGCAGTCGGACGAAAGGATCGAAATTTCAAGGCCGATGGATCTGAGCATTTTCGCGGTTTCGGTGATGTTAGCGCTTGAAAAGGGCATATTATGCCTGTTGTCAAATATATCGTTGCCAAGACCGCGCACCTCGATGCCGTCAAATCCAAGGTCCTTCGCCATAGCGTACATATCCGAAAAACTGTATTCGGGGCAGGCGAGAGTCGAGAAGGATAATTTCATTTTTGTTGCTCCTTTTGGATAATACAGAATAAAAAAACAACCCGGTCAAAGCGAAAAGCATAGACCGAGCAGGGTAAATCAATATTATCATCGCAACGCCAAGCAGCGTGCTCTCCTGATAACGGTGAGAAACCCGACCGAACCTAACGAAAAATATCCTCGGAACGGCAGCTCCGGGGTGAGTTCGCTATCCGTAACACCTGCCGTCTCGCACCAACCGACGGCTCTCTGAAAAGTGCAAAATCGGAAGCTTTGTCCCCTTCATTGCTTTTGCTACCTTAGTATAAACGTAAAGTACGCCTGTGTCAAGTGTTTTTTTGAGTTTTGTTGGAAAAATCTATTGAAAAAGGGAAATGTTTATGGTAATATAGGTTTAACTATTTGGTGTAATACCAGTATCATTTAAAACGTAAATTTCGGAGGAAAGAATTATGTCTAAAATGAAGATCGCAATTATCGGTTGCGGTACCATCGCAAACAGCGCGCACATCCCCGCTTACATGGCAAACGAAGATGTAGAAATCAAATATTTCTGCGATATTATCAAGTCCAAGGCTGATGCTGCAGTTGAAAAATACGGCTGCGGTACTGCTGTTGAGGATTATCACGATATCCTTAACGATCCCGAAATCGAAGCAGTTTCGGTTTGTACCCCCAACAAAATGCACAGCACCATCACCATCGACTTCCTCAAAGCAGGCAAGAACGTTCTTTGCGAAAAGCCTTCTGCAAGAACTCTTTCCGAAGCTCTTGAAATGCAAAAAGCACAGCACGAAACCGGCAAGGTTCTCAATATCGGCGTTGTTAACCGCTTCAATGCAGCAGTTAATAAGGTTCGCGAGCTTATTCAAGCAGGCGGGCTCGGTGGAGTTTATCACGTATATGTAAGCTTCCGCGCTCACCGCTCCATCCCCGGCCTCGGCGGCGCATTTACCGATAAGTCCATCGCAGGCGGCGGCGTTCTTATCGACTGGGGCGTTCACTACCTCGACATCGTTATGTATTGTACCGATGACCCCAAGCCTCTCACCGTTTCCGCAAAGGCATTCTCCAAGCTCGGCGTAGATATGCCTAACTACGTTTACAACGGAATGTGGTCTGAAGATACCAAGGACCTCAACGGCGTTTATGACGTTGACGATTTCGTTACCGGCTTCGTTCGTACCGAAGGTCCCACCATTACCTTCAACGGCGCTTGGGCACAAAACATCGGCATTCAGGAAACCTTTATCGACTTTATCGGTACCAAGGCAGGTATCCGTCTTACCTACGGCGGCGACTTCACCATGTATACCACCTCCTGCGATACTCTTATCGAATTCAAGCCTAAGTTCAAGGCAAACGCAATGTTCCAGAACGAAATCGATTCCTTTATCAACTGCATCAAGACCGGCGAAAAGCTTCCTTCTCACATCGACAAGGCAATCATCACCGCAACTATGATGCAGGCTATGTATGACTCCTCCGAACAGGGCAAGGAAATCAACCTCGCCTAATCGCGCATATCGCACAAACAAAAAACGGCACCTTGGCGCACCTGCCATAAAGCAGGTGCCCCATTCTTTTTGCGAACTCAACCACAGGTTGCGTCACAGTTCGAAAAACAAGTTATTGTTTTGACATTTGATGTGTGTTATAATAATATCAGAATCCGGATTCAAAGAATTTCAAGAGGTGATTCTAATGACAATAGGCGAAAAAATTAAAGAATTACGAAAAAAGAATGATTTGACACAGGAGAAGCTTGCGGACTATCTTTGCGTGTCCTATCAAGCAGTTTCAAAATGGGAGTGTGGATTATCAAGTCCCGATCTTTCGTTGATTGGCCCTTTGACGAAATTGCTTCACGTTTCAGCTGATGAATTATTAGGACTAAAAAATGACGATATAGATGCGCGCCGAGAGGAACTCGAAAAAGAAGAACGTGAAACTTGGATAAGCGGCGATCTTGCCAAACGATATGAGATTGCCTGTACTGCCGTGGCTGAGTATCCCGGAGAAATGAAATATCTTAATTGGCTTGCGTGGTGTGAGGCTATGCGTTCCTTTGACTTTAAGGATGATAAAGAGTATATTGCTGAACAAGAAAAAGCTATCAAGCATTTTGCTACTGTTATAGAAAATGCAACCGATACGAAGATTAAAACAAGTGCAGTACAAGGTATTGTGCAGTATCTTTGCTTTAGAGGAAGACACGATGATGCCAAAAGATATGCCGAAATGTATCCGGATAGCAACGGTGTAAGTAAAGACCGCGTTCTTTTAGATTGCTTACAAGGACAAGAAAAAACAAAACATTATCAAAAGATGTTAGCTAATATGCTGTCAGAAATTTTGGATCATATAGGCAATTACGATATGGCAGCTTGCGAAGCGCAGGAGCAGTTATTAAATTCGATAATTACAGATGGCAACTATCTCTATTATAATGATTATCTCGCACATAATTATCGTAAAAGAGCAGCCATATATACATCAAACGAAGAGTACGAAAAGGCTATTTGTCATTTGCAGAAAGCTCTTGAATATGCGACAGATGCCGATGATTCTGATAGGGAAAATACTGTTTATCGCTTTACAAGTCCTTTTCTCAATCAACTGGAATATAATCCTGATAATTTTTGGAGAACTGGCGGGACAAAATATGTGGAAGCTTTTTATGAAGCTATAAAACGTAGTCCATTTGATAAGTTACACGACAGAGAAGATTTTCAAAAACATTTTAATATCTGATTCTCGCCACGCCTTGCGCGGGGCTTCGCTTTTGTGTCCACAAAAGCAGTGCTTGTCAGGAAAAGAAGACGGACTTTCGGGGCGCACAAACTAAAGGCTCCCTTGTGTAAAGGGAGCTGTCACCAAAGGTGACTGAGGGATTGTTTTTCGATAAAATTTTGTTTTTTACAATCCCTCCGACTCGCTTACGCGAGCCACCTCCCTTTACACAAGGGAGGCTTATCACCGCCCTACGATATTTCCGGCAGGTAAAACCTGCTTTACGGAAGGCACCCCTTCGGGTGCCGTTTTATTTTGCAATAAAAAGAGGACGGGTTGCCCGTCCTCTTGATGTAATTATTGATGTTGCTTATTCTTCGCTGCTCTTGAATTTTTCAACGGTTGCTTCGATTTCAAGAATGGTCTGCTCGTCGATCATATCGTAAGCCGAAACGAATGTGCCAACGGGAGCCGTACGCAAATCTGCGATGGTCTGCATCATCTTACCCCAACGGTACATTTCCGAAAGGTCGGGAACGCGAACCTCGTTGATAAGCTCGAGCATTCTCATAGATTCGTCATCGCGGGAGATCTGGTACTGAAGGTTCTGTTCAAAGAAGGTGGGGGTGAGCTTCTTGCGGGAAACCGCACCGAGAGCTTCGATGAAGTGAACTGCGAGTTCAAGATTTTCGCCGGTAACGAAGGTGGGGATAGCTATACAGTTAGAGGTCCATGCACCAACGTTGCAGGTGTAGTTATCCTGAGTGTTGTCGAACATCGGGCAGGGGAGAACGCCGAAGTCATCTTCCATGGTACGTACTGCATCCATTGCGGAAACCGCGTTGAAGAAGAAGAGACCTCTGCCGTCGATAAACGCCTGCGAGCAGGGGTTTACACCGCCGCCTTCGGGCTTGTGCTCGTCTGCGATTACAAGACCGGAAACGGGATCCTGACAATATTCCTGTGCCTTGGTGATAAGCGAAATAGCGCGTTCGTTGTTAACGGTAAGCTCGGGATAGCCGTCGCCGTCGAGTGTGCAAACGTTAATGCCGCCCGAACGGAGGAGCCAGAAAATGACGTTGTGCTGAGCAGAGATACCTACTATATCGGCAGGGTCGGAAATGTTGTTTTCGTTAGAGTCAACGTAAACCGATTTTGCCATTTCGTACATTACGTCCTGAGTCCATGCCTTGTTGTCGACCATATCGTACATAGATTCATAGCCGTATTTTGCCGCAAGGCCGTGCTTCTTTTCAATTTCCTTGTTGAAAAGAACGAGCATTGTGGAAGAAACGCTTACCGTGGTGACGTCACTCGATGCGAAATAGGTCTTGCCTGCGATGGTAACGGCATCGTTAAACTGCTTGCACCACCAAGGGTTGCTAAGATCAACGAGAGTGTTGAGATCGTAAAGGAGACCGTCGGAAGCGAACATAGCCGCTTCGGTAAGTGCGGGCATAATGAACATATAGTCAGCGGTGCCTGCGATAGCATCGGTGTTGACGCGTTTGTAGAAGGGACCGCCGTAACGCGAGCCGGTATCAATACCTTCTTCTTCGGCCTTTACGTTCAAAAGCTGTTCAACCAAACGGGTGCATTCGGAAGCGGCAGCGGTAACGGTAGATACGTTATTTTCGTCGTACCAAGGTGCATCCTCGGGCTTTACCTGATAAGGTGCCAAGGTGAGAACCTTAACTACCTGTCCGCCGTAATCGGCACCTTCGGGAACGCCATCATATCCGTAGAAGCCCTTTTCGTCGTCAAATGACGATTCGGCGTTTGCAGATTCAGCCGCCGACGAATCGTTGTCCGAAACGGAGGAGCTGTCTTCACAAGCGGCAAAAACCGAGAACATCATTACTGCACAAAGTAACAGGGCAAGTGTGCGCGTAAACTTTTTCATAAGTGAAACCTCGCTTTGCTAATTAATAAGCAATATTATACACAAACAAAACCTAAAAGTCAATAGCTTTGTCAATATCGAAGTAACGTGATAAATAAAAAGTATAATTTGCGTATCAAATAGCTGTCAAAACATTGACAATTGGCAATTTCGGTGTTAAAATACAATGAAATTATTTTTTTATCCGCGGAGGAATATCTTATGTCTGTCAGCAAAACTGTTTTCAAGGGTGCCGCAACCGCACTTATCACCCCCTTTAAAGACGGCGCGGTCGATTATGCCGCACTTGAAAATATGCTTGAATTTCAAATAAACGGCGGTATCGATGCTCTCGTTATCTGCGGTACCACGGGTGAACCTGCAACTCTTGACGACGATGAACACAAGCGCGTTCTTGAATTTGCAATAGAAAAGGTTAACAAGCGCGTTCCCGTTATCGCGGGCACCGGCTCCAATAATACACAGTATGCCATCGACCTTTCGCGCTTTGCCGAACGTGCAGGTGCCGACGGCTTGCTGCTCGTTACTCCTTATTACAACAAATGCTCGCAAAAGGGCATTGTCAGCCACTTCAACACCGTTGCCGATTCGGTAAATATTCCCTGTATCGTTTACAACGTACCCGGAAGAACAGGATTCTGCATTTCGGTCGATTCCTACAAGCAGCTTGCCAAGCACGAAAATATCGTTGCAACCAAGGAAGCAAGCGGCAATCTTCTTCTTATGATGGAGGTTCTTGAGGCTTGCGGCGACGACCTTAATATGTACAGCGGCGACGACCAGCAAATCGTTCCTCTTATGTCGATGGGCGCAATCGGCGTTATTTCGGTATTTTCGAACATTATGCCCTCCGAAGCGCACCGTATCGCAAAGCTTTGTCTTGACGGCGATTTCAAGACCGCGGCTTCGCTTCAGCTTAAATACCTCCGCCTTATGAACGGCTTGTTTATGCAGGTAAATCCCATCCCCGTAAAGACTGCCGTTTCCAAAATGGGCTTTTGCAACAACGAATTCCGTATGCCGCTTTGCCCGATGGACGATGCAGATAACGAAAAGCTTTTCGCGCTTATGCGTGAGCAGGGCCTTATCAAGTAATTTAATATAAGGAAAACAGCTATATGAGGATCATACTTAACGGCGCTTGCGGAAGAATGGGCAAGGAGATCATTGCCGCCGCAAACAAAAACGGTGTGGAGATCGTTTCCGCCGTCGATAAATTCGGCACACCCGAATTCGATAATATTCCCTTTTACTCCTCTCTTTCCGAGGTGAAGGAAGCGGCAGACGCTCTTATCGATTTCACCAACCATTCAGCACTTCCCGAAATTTGCGATTTCGTGCGTAAAAGCGGTATCCCCTGCGTTATCGCTTCAACCGGACATACCGAAAGCGAACGCACGATGATGAACGAGCTTGCCAAGGATTTTGCCGTATTCTTCTCGCGCAATATGTCGCTCGGTATCAATCTGCTTATCGACCTCTGCAGAAGCGCTTACACCGCCTTCGGCGGAGATTGCGATATTGAAATCATCGAAAAGCATCACCGCAACAAGCTCGATGCACCCAGCGGCACCGCTCTTATGATCGCCGAGGGAATAAAGGAGCTTATGCCCGATGAAACCGAATTCGTTACCGACAGAACCGCGCGACGCTGTGTGCGTCCCGAAAATGAGATCGGCATTTCTTCGATTCGTTGCGGCGGCATTTTCGGCGAACACGAAGTGATTTTGAGCCGAAACGGCGAAACCTTAAGCATCAAGCATACTGCCGAAACACGCGCATTGTTTGCCGAAGGTGCGCTTAAAGCGGCGGAATATATTTCGAAAAAGCAAAAGGGTATGTACTCGATGAAGAACCTGCTTTCCGAATCCGCATCTGCCCCTGTGAAATAAAAATGCAATTTCTTATCCCGAAAATTGCAAAAATATCGCTAAAAAGACATTTGATTGAGATCAAAATGCAATAAAAATGCAACAAACTTCAAAAATGTTGCATTTTTTATTGACAAGGCATTACTTAGTTGATATAATTGCAGGAAACGGAAGGATGGATATGATATGAACAATAAATTGAATATCGAAGCGCTTGCGAGGAACCTGACCGAAAACAGCGTTTTCGATGAACAGCTGCATACAAAATACGGTGTAAAGCGCGGACTTCGTAATCCCGACGGCACGGGTGTGCTTGCCGGTATTACCAAGGTAAGTAACGTACACGGTTACGTTATCAACGAATATGAGCGTGTCCCTTGCGAGGGTGAGCTTTTTTACCGCGGTATAAGCATCAACGAAATTATCGATGCAACCGACCGTAACGACCGCTTCGGTTATGACGAAGCATCTTGGCTTCTTCTTTTCGGCTCGCTCCCCACAAAAAACGAGCTTGATTTTTACGATACCATAATCGATGAATACAGCGATCCGCCCATGTCCTTTATCGAGGATATGATAATGCGCGCGCCCAGTCCCGATATTATGAACAAGCTTGCGAGAAGCGTGCTTGCTCTTTACAGCTATGACGATAATCCCGATGATAATTCCGTCGATAACGTGCTTCGTCAGTCGCTTATGATAATCGCGCGTATGCCGATGATAATGACGGCGGCATATCAGGTAAAAAAGCGTTATTACGATAACGAAAGCTTCTTCCTCCACTCTCCGATTCCCGGACAGAGCATGGCGGAAAATATACTTTCGATGCTTCGCTTCGACCGTAAATTCACGCGTGAGGAAGCAAAGCTGCTCGATAAATGCTTGATACTCCACGCCGAACACGGCGGCGGTAACAACTCGACCTTTGCGGTTCGTGCGCTCACCTCCTCGGGCACCGATACTTTCTCGGCAATTGCCGCAGGCATCGGCGCACTCAAGGGTCCGCGTCACGGCGGCGCTAATATAAAGGTAGTTAAAATGCTCGACGATATCAAAGCAAACGTCGGCGATTATAAGGATGAGGACGAAATCGCTTCCTACCTTAAAAAGCTTCTTAATAAAGAAGCGGGCGACAGAAGCGGCCTTATCTACGGTATGGGCCACGCGGTCTATACTTTAAGCGACCCTCGTGCGACTATCCTCCGCAAGGCGGCAGAGGAGCATTGCGATATGTTCGGTATGCGTGAGGACTTCAACATTTTACATACAGTTGAAAAGCTTGCGCCTGAGCTTTTGCAGAACAAAATGCATTACGGTAACGCGATCTGTGCAAACGTCGACCTTTATTCGGGCCTTGTTTACCGTATGCTCGGCATCCCTCAAGAGCTGTTCACCCCGTTGTTTGCGATCGCCCGTCTTTCGGGCTGGTGCGCTCACCGTCTTGAGGAAATCATCACCTGCCGTCGCATAATGCGTCCCGCATACCGTACCTTCCACGGAAAATTGCCTTATATCGAACTTGATGACAGAAAGGATAATTTATAATGTCCGGACTTACAATAGCTCAAAAAATAATCAAAGCTCACCTTGTTGAAGGTGAAATGGTCAAGGGCTCGCCCATCGGGCTTAAAATCGACCAAACGCTTACTCAGGATGCAACCGGTACCATGGCTTATCTCGAATTCGAGGCGATGGGTATTCCGCGTGTAAAAACCGAGCTTTCGGTTGCATATATCGACCATAACACACTTCAAAACGGCTTTATGAATGCCGACGACCATCTTTATATCCGCACCTGTGCGAAAAAGTACGGTCTTTATTTCTCGCGTCCCGGTAACGGAATATGCCATCAGGTACATCTTGAACGCTTCGGTGTGCCCGGCAAGACCCTTATCGGCTCGGACAGCCACACCCCCACGGGCGGCGGCTTGGGTATGCTTGCATTCGGTGCAGGCGGTTTGGACGTAGCCGTTGCAATGGGTGGCGGCGCTTACCACATCACCATGCCCGAAATGGTTCGCGTTAATCTTACCGGAAAATTAAACGATTGGGTCTCCGCAAAGGACGTAATTCTTGAGGTTCTTCGCCGTCTGAGCGTAAAGGGCGGTGTCGGCAGAATTATCGAATACGGCGGAGAGGGCGTTAAAACTCTCACCGTTCCCGAACGCGGAACTATCACTAATATGGGCGCGGAATTGGGCGCAAGCACCTCGGTATTCCCATCTGATGAAAACACCCGTCTTTTCCTTGCGGCGCAGGGAAGAGAGGATCAATACGTTGAGCTTAAGGCAGATGACGATGCCGTTTACGACCTCGTTATCGATATCGATCTTTCTTCGCTCGTTCCTGCGGCGGCTTGTCCTCACAGCCCCGATAACGTAAAATCTATCGAGGAGATCGGTGCTATCAAGGTCGATCAGGTATGTATCGGCTCCTGCACAAACTCGTCTTATGTCGATCTTATGAAGGTCGCGCACATTTTGAAGGGCAAAACCGTTCACGATAACGTAAGCCTTTCCATCGCTCCCGGCAGTAAGCAGGTTTATAATATGCTTGCCGAAAGCGGTGCTCTTTCTTGGATGATCGATGCGGGCGCAAGAATTCTCGAATCTGCGTGCGGTCCTTGCATCGGTATGGGACAATCGCCTCAATCGGCAGGCGTTTCCTTGCGTACCTTCAACCGCAACTTCTTGGGAAGAAGCGGCACCAAGGATGCTCAGGTATATCTCGTAAGCCCCGAAACAGCGGCAATTTCCGCGCTTACCGGTGTGCTTACCGACCCGAGAACTATCGGTGAAATGCCCGAAATCAAAATGCCCAATAAGTTTATGATAAACGATAATATGGTCATCAAGCCCGCAAGCGTTGATGATGCGGCAGAAGTCGAGGTCGTTCGCGGCCCCAACATCAAGCCCTTTCCCGAAAGCCGTCCCGTTGAGGATAATATCGATTGCGAATGTATCCTCAAGGTTGGCGACAACATCACCACCGACCACATTATGCCTGCAGGCGCGAAAATTTTGCCCTACCGCTCCAACATTCCTTATCTTTCCAACTTCTGCTTTGAGGTTTGCGACGAGGAATTTCCTTCCCGCGCAAAGGAAAAGAACGGCGGTATTATCATCGGCGGCGAAAACTACGGTCAAGGCAGCTCGCGTGAGCATGCGGCTCTTGTTCCCCTTTATCTCGGGGTAAAAGCGGTCAAGTCGGATCGTTGCCATGT
>JAZRTE010000036.1:0-5586 GCA_045651785.1 Eubacteriales bacterium
AAACAGGACATAAATCAGGAGGATACATTATGATTTCTGCAGGCGATTTCAAAAACGGTCTGACTTTTGAAATGGATGGCCAGCTTATGCAGGTTATCGAATTCCAGCACGTAAAACCCGGTAAAGGCGCGGCTTTCGTTAGAACCAAGATGAGAAACATCATCTCCGGCGCTGTTATCGAAACTTCTTTTAACCCCACCGCAAAATTCCCCTCCGCTCTCGTTGAGAGAAGAGATATGGAATACAGCTACTCCGACGGCGATCTTTACTACTTTATGGATCCCGTTACCTACGATCAGGAACCCCTTAACGCTGAACAGCTTCCCGACAGCTTTAAGTTCGTTAAGGAAGGTATGACCTGCAGACTTATGGCTTACAAGGGCAAGGTCTTCTCGGTTGAACCTCCTATCTTCGTTGAGCTTGAAGTTACCGCTACCGAACCCGGTGTTCGCGGCAACACTGCTACCAACGTTACCAAGCCCGCTACCGTTGAAACCGGTGCTGAGGTTAAGGTTCCGATATTCATTAACGAAGGCGACGTTATCAAGATCGATACCAGAACCTGCGAATATCTTGAAAGAGTATAATCGCTCCGCTCTCCCCAAAAAACACACGGTTTTTTGAGGACCCCATGCCCGCGCGGCGGGGTTTTGTGAGTGCCGGACACTCGCGTCTCGCTATATACCCCCAAAAACGCAAGCGTTTTCGGGGACCCCATACCGCTCGCGGCACTCTGAGGTATAAAAATCCACGCACATGTCGCGGATTTTTATAAGTATTTTAATTGTATATTTGGTTAATACTAATTTGTAAACAACCGTGCATGTAGTATGGTAGATTTATACCGTTACGACCTGCAAGAACAAAACATCCACGCGGAGAGAACGAATCAACTACATTCAGCCTCTACCGTGTGAACCAAAAAAGGAGCTAATAATATGAACGTATCTGAAAAGGCTGCATACATCAAGGGTCTTATGGAAGGTATGGAAATCGATACCTCTAAGGGTGAAGGTAAGCTTTTGGCAGTTATGGCTGATTTGCTTGAAGATCTCGCGCTTTCCGTTCAGGATCTTGAAGATGAAAACGCTACTCTTCGCGAATATATCGAAGAAATCGATGAAGATCTCGGCGCTGTAGAAGAAGATTTCTATTGCTGCGATGATGACGATTGCGACTGCGACTGCGACTGTGACTGTGACTGCGATTGCGATGACGAAGATTATTGCGATTGCGATGATTGCGATGACGATTGCGATTGCTGCGACTGCTGCGAATGCTTGGAGCTTGAATGCCCCGCTTGCGGCGAACCCGTTTATATCGACGAATGCGATATCGAAGAAATCGACGATCTTGAATGCCCTTCCTGCGGCAAGGTTCTTACCATCGTCGAAACCGACGTTGAAGACGATTGCGAATGCGAATGCGGCTGCTGCGAAGACGCTGAATAAGCAAATTTTCAAAAAAAGAACGCGGTAGGTGCGCCTACCGCGTTAATTTTAGGTGAATTATGAGCATATCCCGAGAAATTATTGACGTACATACACACGTCTGGCCCGACAAAATCGCTTTGCGCGCGGCGGACAATATCGTTAACTACTATTCCCTTCCCCGTCAGGGTGACGGCTCGGTCGAGGGCATTTTCAAGGGCGCAGAAGGGCTCGATAACGTCCGATTCGTTATTTCCTCCGCAACCTTAAAGCCCGATCTTGCACACGCACAGGTCGGCAACGATTTCCTTATCAACACTGCCAATGCGGACAAACGATTTATCCCCCTCGCATCCTTCCATCCCTTTATGGCATTTGACGAGGCTGTCGGCGAGCTTGAGCGTTGCAAGGCGCTCGGCGCGAAGGGTATAAAGATACATTCCGACTTTCAACGCTTTAATATCGATGACGAACGCGCTATGGCTATTTACAAGGAATGTGCGCGGCTTAAGCTGCCCATCCTTTTCCACGTCGGTGACAAGAATACCGAATTTTCGACTCCGAAAAAGGTTTTGGGCATTTTGGAAAAGCTTCCCGAATTGACCGTCATCGCGGCGCATATGTGCGGCTACAGCGTTTGGGACGAGGCAGAGGAATATCTTATCGGTACGCCCGTTTACACCGACACGAGCGAAGCGCTTATCGGTATGGACGGCAAAAACCTTTACCGCCTTATTGAAAAGCACGGTGTTGAAAAAGTGCTTTTCGGTTCGGATTATCCGCTTTGGAACACTCGATTTGCGTTTGACCAAATTGAATCGATCGGTCTTTCCGATTCCGAAAAGGACGCGATTTACTCGGGCAACGCCAAGAGAGTTTTCGGTGTTTGATAGGTTTTGTTTAAGTATAGATTATAACGAGAGAGGAGCTTTTTGCAAAAAGCCCCTCTCTCGTGCTCTCTCCGCAAAAACTTTTAAAAATAGAATCAACTAATAGTAATATATCATGGGGTTGACTTCGCAAAGTGTTTCATCTATAATAAAATCGAAAGAGGTGAATAAAATGCTCGTTCAGACCTTTACAAAAGAAAATTTCTTCGATATGGACGCAATGCACGATTGCGATATTTCTCAATTTTCGTTCGAAGATAAAACGCTTGTTATTACCTACGATAACCTTGATGAAGGACTCGTTGATCCCAACGGTGAACCGATATACAAGCATAAAAGGGTCGTTATCAGATACGAATTCGAATCGTATTGCGACGTAGTTTGGCGCGGCAAAAAGAAATACGGCGTTGTTGATTTTTTTGAGAATCCCGAAGACTTTCATAAAAAATTCAAAAACCACACCTTCCGCAGCTACAAATATTCGATAGATTGTTTTAATGAGCTGTCGCTTTATATAGTCTTATACAAGCTGAAAAAGGACAAGGTGCAAAGTTCTAAGTTCTTTGAATTAAAAATTATGCTTGATGCAAAAAAGATAACCTATACTTGGGAATAAATATTAAAAAGGCACTCGCTTGAGTGCCTTTTTGTTTTGAAGTTTTTGGGGAAAATCTGTGCGTAAATGTCCAAATTCGCGAATGTTTATAAAAAACGAACGTTTAATTTATTTGTTTCGTGCAGGCGATTCGTGAATCGCCCGCTTGATACGGTTTGGTCGAACGAAATGTTGATGTAAAAAATGGCGCATGATTGAAATCGGTTATTTAAAACAATAACGTTAGATTTATTCGTCGCGTGCGTTCGTGTATTTTAAATAATATTATATCGAAAGTTTTTGCGGAGAGAGCGCGAGAGAGGCGCTTTTTGTAAAAAGCACCTCTCTCGTTATAACACACAAATAAAAACTATTTCTCTCTTGCTTCCTTAAGCTTGGCATAGCCGTCGCGGAAGGCTTCGAGCGCTTTGGGTACGCCCGCATCGAGGCGCAGATAGTTGATTACCTTGTCAACGTCGTCTACTTTTGCATAGTCGTTGCAGGAGAACCAAGCCGCCGCCTTTATATTCTTTGCGAATTCGTAACCCGGTTCCTGATTCTTCATAAAGCAATCGAACATACCCTTTATCCAATCAGCCTGCCATTGCTTTTTGGTTTCAAGGTCGGGAACGGGAACGTAGCCGCCCTTGCCCCAGTCATAAACGACCTCGCCGCCTGCGCCGCAAGCAAACTCGCCGATTATTGCGGGGAAATTATCGAAATAAGGTGTGTTGGTCTTATAAAGCTTGGTATACATATCCTTGAACGATTCGATTTCGGAATCGTTGTTCATCTGATAGAAGGTAAGACCGAGCATTTGAACGTAATCCGAGCCGGGCCAATAACAAAGCTGGTCGCCCCAGTTGCTGTAGGGACAGCCTGTTGCTTCGATATTTATTCCCGTTGAAATGGGGTTCCAGATCCAGATGCAGTTGTCAACGCCCTCTTCCTTGAAGATATCGTAAAGTCTGCGCCAGGTGTCGATGAAAATATCGGGGTCGTTGAAGGTCTGCATACCGCAATAGGAGGTCCAGTCGGTATTCATTTCGTTGTTAAGACGGAAAAGAACGGGTTTGCCGTACTTTTTAATATCCTTTGCAAGACGGCGGAATACCGAATCAATCTTGCCGCGGCAGATATCGAACATCGGGGTATAGCCGCCAAGCGTGTTGTTTGTGGTTGTGAACTGATAGGTAAGCTCGAGCACAGGCTTGCCGTTGAAGCCGTTACCGCCCGCGTGTTCAAGCATATAATCAACATCGAGGTTGTTTTGCGAATAATCGGCGCCGTACCAACCGATATGGAGATAGTCCATATAGATATCGAGATTGCTGTTGATGCCCTCCTCGGAAACGAACCAATCCATATAGGTTTGGTCACGGCCTTGGAAGAACGCGCCGAGATCGACGGTGGTTTGGTTGAGGAGCTTGTTATAATACGCCTTGGTTTCCTCGTTCCAGAATTCGGGGATCTTCAGCTCATAGGCACCGACGTTGTTAATTGCGGTTCCCTGCTTTTCGATCTCCTTAAAGGAGGCGACGATCGCATCCATTTGCTTGGTCATAATTTCATCGGATTTAAGCACGAAGAACCAGAAATAATTATAGCTGTTTGCAGGGCGCACAATCGCGATGCTGTAGCAATCGTATTTCATTTTTGATGCGACGTTGATGCGGAAATCAAAGTAATTAACAACGTAGCCGTTCAACAGCTCGGTCGTTTCGCCGTACTGACGGGTGCGACGGATGCTGTTTTCCATAAGGAACTCGTTGCTTACAAAATAACGCGCGATCCATTCATCGTAATAGGTCTTCCAGCCGTTGGGGTTTGCACCGTAGGGGTTTTTATTCTCATAGGAAACGGTAAGGACGTAATTCGAGCCTTCATATTTACTTCTTAACGCGCCGAGCGAGAAATCGGGTGTGATGCCGGTTCCGGGGAGCGTCAAGGCATAGCCCTCGGGCAGGACTACCGCGCGCGAGGAGTCCTTGCCTTCAAAAATAAAACGTGTATCGCCCGACGGGAGTGATTTGTAATCGTCGGTCGCGTTTCCGTCCTTGAAGGCCTTGAGCGCATAAACGTCGTTTGCGGAGCTTATAGCGCCGTTTGAATATTCATCCTTCCAAACGGTCACTGCGTTTTTATCGGGTTCCATTGAAATTTCCTCCGATTCGGCGGAATTAGAGTCGTTATCGGGTGTATTGCTTGAAGCATCGGTTACGTTTGTATCTTCACACGCGGCAAACAAAGGCAGTGCCAAGGTTAAAAGCAGTAAGACGATTAAAGCTCGTTTCATTGTTACCTCCGAAATAAATCTTATCGTTTAATTATAACCTAACTCATTCGAAAAATCAATAAGAAAACAAAAATACAACGGCGTTGACCGTTGTATTGTTTGTATTTTGTTTTAAATTAACAAAATTCAGAAGCTTATCTGAACTTGCGCTTACGAGCTGCTTCGGACTTCTTCTTGCGCTTTACGCTGGGCTTTTCGTAATGTTCTCTCTTACGAATTTCAGCAGGTACGCCGCTTCTGAGATAAGATCTTTTGAATCTGCGGAGAGCGCTGTCGATGGTTTCGTTCTCCTTAACTCTTACCTCTGCCATTTTAAACCCTCCCTTACATCGGTTTCCGAGGAAATCGCATCTATTGGGGACATTATATCAAACA
>JAZRTE010000037.1:0-10571 GCA_045651785.1 Eubacteriales bacterium
CGCCGACAAGCGTCTTCTTTATAAAAAAAGTGCCGATACTTCGCCTTTCGGAAGTAAATGATGACGTTTTGACCGCAGGTACTCATAACTGCACCGCAACAGACGGAAAGGTTGTCGATGTATCGACAGCATACGATTGCGATTGTAAATTTCCCAAGAAATGCGACGGAATATGCCTTAATTGCGAAAATTACTGTCATTTCAGAGATGAAGATGAAATGGCTTACCCCAAGTTTTTCGAAAACGGCGATTTGATAAAATACCCCGATGACCGCAACGGATATGAATACGCCATAGCGCTCGGCGCAGACGATGATTGCAGGTGGTCTGCATATTGCGTGCCGCTTGATTCCGATCAGGTTGTTTATCACGCGTTCGAGGACAGCTTTTATGCACATCAGCACCCCAAACTTTTTAACGTAGAAAAGGCGGAAATATCCGAGCTTGACGAAAAAATGCGTGAGGACTATCTCGCATTCCGCGAATTTCTCGGACTAAGCAGAGACATCTAAGCACTTTACAAATATTACCAACCGTGCTATAATAATAAAAAAAATATAAACGGAGAATAAAAAATGTCTAATAAGATTCTTAAAAGAAGCGAAGTTCCGGTTGAAAACACCTGGAACCTTGCCGATATGTTTGAAAGCGACGATGCTTGGCTTGCCGAGTATGAAGCGCTCAAGGCACTCCCCGCAAAAATCGTTGAATATCAAGGCAAATTGGGCGAAAGCGCTCAAAATCTCCTTGCTTTCCTTAAATTAGAGGATGAAATCGAGCTTCGTCTTACTCCTCTTTACGGCTATGCAAGCTGTAAGGGTGACGAGGATACCGCAAACGGCTTCTATCAGGACCTCCGCGGCAAGGCAATGAGCACCTACGTTGCAATTTCGGGCGCGGCTTCCTTTGCAACCCCCGAAATTATGGCGATCCCCGAAGAAGCTCTTGAAGAATTTTATAAAACCGAACCCGAGCTTGAAACCTATCGCCGCTCGCTTTACCAAATCCGCCGCAGAGCAGAACACGTGCTCACTCCCGAATGCGAAATGCTTCTTGCGAACGCAGGCGAAATTGCCGACGCTCCCGATAATATCGGCTCGATATTGCGTAATGCCGATATGCGTTTCCCGTCGGTAACCGACGGAGAGGGAAATGAGCATCAGCTCACCGGCGGCACTCTCGTACCTCTTCTTGAAAGCTCCGACCGCGTACTCCGTAAAAACACCTTTGAAGCATTTTATAACCGCCTCGGCGAGTTTAAAAACACCATCGCTTCAACTCTCGACGCTCAATTCAAGCAGCTCCGCTTCTTTGCGACTGCCCGTAAGTATAATTCCACCCTCGAAGCATCGCTTGACCGCACCGAGGTTCCCGTTGAGGTTTATCACAACCTTATCGAAGCGGTTCATAACAATATGGACAAAATGTACCGCTACGTTGCGCTCCGCAAGAAGCTTTTGGGCGTTGACGAGCTTCACATGTACGACGTTTATACCCCCATCGTTGCCGATGCCGCTTCCGAAATTTCCTATTCCGAAGCAAAGGAAACCATTCTTGAAGCACTCGCAGTGCTCGGTGAAGATTATATCGAGCTTCTTAAGGAAGGCTTCAACAACCGTTGGATAGACGTTTACGAAAACGAAGGTAAGCGCGGCGGCGCATACTCCTCGGGCAACAGCCGTCCTCACCCCTACGTGCTCCTGAACCACCACGATAACCTCGACAGTATGTTCACCCTCGCGCACGAAATGGGTCACGCGCTCCACAGCTATCACTCCACCAAATATCAACCCGTTAACACAAGCGATTACGTTATCTTCGTTGCCGAGGTTGCATCGACCTGTAACGAAATCCTCCTTATGCGCCACCTCCTCGCAAAGACCACCGATAAAAAGGAACGCGCATACCTTATCAATCACTTCCTCGATCAGTTCAAGGGCACCGTTTACCGCCAAACCATGTTTGCCGAATTCGAGCTTTTAATGGGTCAGATGAGCGAAGGCGGACAAACTCTTACCGCCGATGCACTTAACGAAAAATATCACGAGCTCAACAAGCTCTATTTTGGCCCCGATATGATCTCAGACGACGGTATCGCACTCGAATGGGCGCGTATCCCTCACTTCTTCTATAACTATTACGTGTTCCAGTATGCAACCGGCTTCTCCGCCGCAGTTGCAATCGCTTCGCGTATCCTCGAAGAAGGTAAGCCCGCAGTTGACGATTACAAGAAATTCCTTTCCGGCGGTTCAAGCACCGACCCCATCTCGCTTCTTAAAATCGCAGGTGTCGATATGTCCTCTCCCGAACCCGTAAACGCGGCGCTGAAGTTGTTTGGCGAGCTCATTACCGAAATGGAAGAGTTGTGCTAAGCATAGCAGCGCATATCGCAAAAATTCAATGCTCGCAGTAGGTTTCTACAGCTTCGCATTTTATTTTCGCAATCTGCATCCGCTCTGCTACGCAGACAAGGTTTGATTTGACTTGAATTTAATAAAAAAGGACAGCCTCGGCTGTCCTTTTGATTTTTTACCGTAGGGGCGAATTATTTTCTCGCAATACGTAGTTTTCGCGTTAAGTATAATTTTGTTTAAATTATAATAATTAAAAAAGCTTTTGAAAAAAGAGCGAGAGAAAGACTTTTTTAAAAGTTTTTCTCTCGCAATAAAATCACTTAATATATCGTTTTTTGTGGTGAAATCAGTCCCAATCGGCGTTAAGATAAGCCGCAAGCTCGTTAAGACGCGCATCTGCGAAATCACGCTCGGTTGCGCGGATGGTGTTCGTGTTGTGGAACTCGATAAGAGGGAATACTTCGTTGCAGTTCATTGCGGTCAAAAGACTGCAAGCGGTGCTGTAGGGCTTGGCATTGTCGTTCGCATCGCCGCCGGAAACAAGAATAACGCCGCCCTTTTTGATCTTTTCGATCGGAATTTCATTTCTGAAATATCTTGCACAGAAATAGGTCTGCAATCTGCTACCGACCGAAAGAAGCTGACCGGTAAGCTCACCGAAATAAATGGGGGAGGCGATAACGATGTTATCGCATTCTTCGATATACTTGTAAACGTTCTGCATATCGTCAACAAAGGCACAGCCGGGATGCTCCCAACAGTATCTGCAGTCGATACAAGGTGCGATCTTGCGGTTGCAGGTATTGACAACGCGGCATTCACCTTCGATTTTGGGAATAAGCGCGTTAATAAGTGTCATTGTATCACCGCGAAGTCTGGGCGAGCCGTTAAAAATCAAGGTCTTTTTCATCTCAAAAATCTCCTAAACTATGTGATATGAAGAATATCGAAGCCAATTGATAAAGTGTATATCGATAAGCATATCATCGTATTAACGTACATTATAACACGTATGCCCGAATATTGCAACACTTTATTTCGATAATATTCACGTCGAAATGAATAAAATATGTTGAAATCGTGATTATTTATATGTATAATTAAATAAGTATTAAAAAAACAGGAGTGGACAACGAATGAGAAGGTGTTTTTTATTTTTTCTTGCTTTTCTTTTCTTGCTGACCGCCTGCGGTAAAACGGTAGAAGAAACGGTCAGCAACGTAACCGATGATGAATCCTCCGAAGAATCGTCGGAGCCTAAGGACGAAACAAAATTTACGCTTGTCAGCGTAGGCAAGCCCTACACTAAATCCGCGACCCCTAACGAAAGCTACCCCGATAAATACGATCAACAGCTCACCGACGGCCACAAGGCGGGCAACACGGGTGCGAATTACAACGATTCGCGTATGGTCGGCTTCACCGAGAGCGCTATTTTTGTTATCGACCTCGGCGATGACGGAAAACGCATCTCCGCCGTTTCTGCACGTGCGCTCGATTATTCGGGCGATGGCGTTGCCCTTGCGGCATCGGTCAAATTTTCCGGCTCTGCCGACGGCAAAAAATTCAAATCGCTCGGCACCCGCGTCTTTAAAAAGACCGGCGATCTTACCGTAAGCGAAGTACGTCTTGAGCTTCGTGAAATTGCCGATTACCGCTATATCCGCGTTCAGATAAACAAGGGAAACGGCGCCTTCTTCTTCACCGATGAGATCGAGGTTTATGCCGACGTTGACGAAAAGGTAAATGAGGACAGCTCGCTGACCGCCTACGCTTCCGAAAATATCGACCGCAACGCGTGGAAGGCGCTTTCTACCGCCGTTCAGGCGACCCCCGTTGACAGCAAAGCCGTCACGGTCTCAAGCAAATACAGCTTTGAAAATGCCGATTTTGACAAACGAGCGCCTAAAAACGACACCTTCCTTACCGACAATAACCGCACAGGGCAGTATTTCGGCGATGATGTTTGGGTAGGCTTTAAGTCGAAAAACGGTAAAAACGCATCGCTTACCGTCAACCTCGATAAGATGCACAATAACGTCTATATGTTTAACGTATATGCGCTCGGTGTCGGTGTAGACGTTGAGCTTCCCGCGTATATCGACGTATTTGCCGCAAAAGCTAAAGATTACACCTTTGTCGGCAGAATGTATAATGTCGGCAACGATAATTACAATTTTACCTATTCGCTCATTCTTCCCGAATATATCGAAGCAAAAAATATTCGCTTTGAATTCCCCGAATCCGAAAAATATTTCTGGATCGAAGAAATTCAGGTTATCGCGGGCTATAACGAAAAACAGCAAGACGTTATCTTCGAACCGCTTAATTTCCCCAAGGTAGATAAGGATATCCTCTGGGATTCAAGCGAGCCGGACTATAAAAAGACGCAAAACCTTCTCCTTGGCTTACCTCAACAGGTTCAGGCGCTTTTCTATGCCGACGTCGATACCCACGGCGGTGATTCGCGTGCTGACAACCCCTGTCTTACCGACGGCAAAAAATCGTCCACCGTCAATGAGATGAATTGCTACGGTGGTACCTGGTTCTATTCGCGCCAAGGCGACGGTATCCAAATTTTCTATGACATCGGAAAGCTTTCGACCGTCGAAAGCGTAAACATCTCCTATCTTGAGCATAATGATTGGGGAATAAGACGTCCTAAATTCATCTCGGTATTCCTCTCCGACGACGGCGAAAACTGGTACGAGGTCGCCGATTGGTACCGCGGGGACGATAATACCAACACCTATAATAAAGAAGCCACCCGTATGGAGCAGGCATTCAAATTTGATAAAGCCTATGCCGCAAGATTTGTCAGCTTCCGCATAGAAAACGGCTTTGTCTTTATCGACGAGCTTGAAGCCTTCGGCACCAAGCAGGTAAAAGCAAGCGCCGTCCGCCTTGCCGACAGCGGACTTAATGCAGTGCCCTATTACACCAACCCCGAAAGCGAGACCTTTGCCACACCCGAAAACACACCCATCAAGGCAAAGGATATCGCGCTCGTATACGGCGACAGAAGCAAGCCCGAAAACCTTCTTCCCTTGGTTGCTTATCTCGATGAGGAGGGCAATATTAAGGACACCTTAATGGACGGCTTTATCTACTGCTCGCACCTCAATCTGCCCTCGGGCTCGCTTCCTCACCTTATCAATTATAAGCAGGACTGGGAATACGTGCTTAACCATACCTTCGACGGTCAGGCAGGCTTTGACAAGCTTGAAGAAGCCGTACAGCAGGTAAAGGACGCTCTCAACATCCCCGACTACAAGGTTAAGGTCTACGTTACCTATCTCACCCTCCGTGACGGCAATGCCGAATTCGGCGACGTCGACGGCGACGGAATTTCCGAAAATACCGCAAATCCCGCAGACCGCAAGAGGATAATCGATTGGTATATCGATGAAACGATGCGCCGTTTCGAGGAAAAGGGCTATAAGAACCTCGAATTTGACGGCTTCTATTGGGTAAACGAATCGGTTGTCTGGGAAAAGGACGATTCACAAATAATCAAAGAGGTTGCCGATGCTACCCACGCAAAGGGACATAACTTCCTCTGGATACCTTACTATAAAGCAAACCGCTTCTTCACCGGTTACGAGCTTGGCTTTGATATTGTTTGTATGCAGCCAAACGTCGTGTTCACAACCGATGCTCCGCTTTGGAGATTCGATTCCACCGCCGCAATGACGAAGGCACGCAAGATGTGCGTCGAGATCGAGCACAGCTATCAGGCGTTATCCGACCCTGCGTTTGCGCGAACCTATATGCTTTATCTCCTCTACGGCGTAACGACGGGATATATGGACGCGATACATATTTACTATGACGACGTCGATAACTTCTCGAAAATGGCTGTAAGCGACAGTCCTCTGTGCCGTATGCAATACGATGCTACCTATGATTTCATCAAGGAAAAGCTTAATATCACACCCGACAAGCGCGACACCGTTAAGCTCACCGCCAAAAAGGATGAAGCGGTAGGATATGACCTTAACGAAGCTCGGGAATTACAGCTCTTCACGCTTGTGTCCGCCCCCAAGCACGGCTATATCGCCTTTGATTCCGACGGCTCATTCCGTTATTACCCCGATAAGGGTTATACCGGCACCGATTCGTTCACCTATACCTATAACGAATTTTTGGGCGAATCCGAGCTTTGCACAGTCGAAATAACTGTTGAATAACAAAAGACAAAAGACAGAGAATTTTTAAGTTCTCTGTCTTTTGTAATAGATGAAATTATTTATTCTCGTTTATCTTTCTTTTAATAAGCTTTACGATTTCGGAGATAGGAAGTATCAACGCACCGATCGCCAAAGCAAGCACATATTCCCAAAGGTTGATGGGCATAAACGAGAACATGCTTTGAAGGAAGGGAACGAACACTACCAACGCGGTCAAAGCAAAGCTTGCCGCCATCGTAAGCCAAAGCACCTTGTTGTGTCCGGTGATCGCGAAAACGCTCTTCTCGCGCGAACGAAGATTGAACGAGTGCGTGATTTCCGCCATTGACATCGTAACGAATGCCATCGTAGTGCCGAAGCCGTCCTGCAACGCGTTGCCGATAAAGAAGGAAATAAGAACGAGCAACGAGATACAAGCACCCTGCCAGATAACGTCAACACCCAAGCCGCCTGCAAAAATGCCCTCCTTGCTGTCACGCGGGGACTGTGTCATAACATCGCCCTCGGCTTGTTCAACACCAAGACCGAGCGCAGGCAGGCTGTCGGTAATAAGGTTGATCCAAAGAATGTGTATCGGCTTGAAGACCGTCATACCGAAAAGGGAAGCGATGAATACCGTCAAAACCTCGCTCAAATTCGAGGAAAGGAGGAATTGAATCGTCTTTCTTACGTTTGAATAAATACGTCTGCCTTCTTCAACCGCGTTTACGATCGTCGCAAAGTTATCGTCACCGAGAATCATATCGGCAACGCCCTTGGTAACGTCCGTGCCGGTAATACCCATACCGATACCGATATCCGCGCTCTTAATAGAGGGAGCATCGTTTACACCGTCACCGGTCATCGCAGTTATAAAACCGAGCTTCTTCCAAGCGTTAACTATTCTTACCTTATGCTCGGGCTGAACGCGAGCGTAAACCGAATAATTTGCAATATCGCGTTCAAGCTCCTCGTCGCTGATAAGGTCAAGCTGTGCGCCTGTAAGCGCCTGACTCGAATCGGTAATAATACCAAGCTCCTTACCGATCGCAACCGCCGTATCAATATGGTCGCCCGTGATCATAACGGGACGTACGCCTGCAGTCTTGCACTTCGCGACCGCGTCGACTACCTCGGGACGAACGGGGTCGATCATACCCGAAAGACCGATAAATACAAGGTCGCACTCGATATCCTCGGGCGACTGAAATTCGGGCTTTTCGTTATATACCGTAAATGCGGCGGCAAGCACGCGCAACGCCTTGTCTGCCATCGCCTTGTTGTGCGCAAGAATCGCCTCGCGCACCTTATCGTCCATTTCCTTGGTCTTGCCGTCAACGGGTGAGATATATTTGGTGCATCGCGAAATAACAACGTCGGGCGCACCCTTGGTGTACTGAATGACTTTTCCGCCGAAAGCGTGAAGGGTAGACATCATCTTTCTGCCCGAATCAAAGGGTGCTTCGCCGATTCTCGGCTGATTTTCCAAAAGAACGCGCTTGTCGTTGCCGTTGTCAAAGGCGAATTTCAAAAGCGCCGCCTCGGTAGGCTCGCCCGTAACGTTGCCCGATTCGTCAAGCTCGGCATCGTTACAAAGCGCGTTACAGGTGCATAAAAGATCGGAATTACCGCTGAAATGCTCGACAACGGTCATTCTGTTCTGTGTCAGCGTACCCGTCTTGTCACTGCAGATGATCTGGGTACAGCCAAGCGTTTCGACCGCTGTAAGCTTGCGAATTATCGCATTCTGCGCCGCCATTTTGGAAACGCCGATTGAAAGAACAATGGTAACGACGGCACTTAAGCCCTCGGGAATTGCCGCAACCGCAAGTGAAACGGCTACCATAAACGTGTCGATAAGCACACCGCCGCTAAGCTCCTCGGCAGTCAAAAGGTTTACCGCAAAAACTATAGCGCAAATACCCAAAACCGCAACGGTGAGTATTTTGCTCAACTGACCGAGCTTGACCTGCAAAGGAGTTTTTTCCTCGGTCGCATCGGTAATCGCTTTTGCGATTTTACCCATTTCGGTGTCCATACCCGTAGCAACGACGACCGCCTTGCCGCGTCCGTAAACGATAGTCGTGCCGGTATATACCATATTGCTTCTGTCACCCAACGGCACCTCGCCGCTTTCGGAAGCAATAACGTCTGCAAATTTATCGCTCGGTACCGATTCGCCGGTAAGCGCCGATTCCTCGGCCTTGAGCGATGCCGCTTCGATAAGTCGCGCATCGGCAGGGACAGCGTCACCCGCTTCAAGTAAAATAACGTCACCGACAACAAGCTCTTCGCTGTTAAGGATACGCAGAACACCGTCGCGAAGCACCTTGCATTTCGCCTTCGTCATCGCCTTTAACGCATCGATAGCCTTTTCGGCCTTGTTTTCCTGAATAATACCGAGCACCGCGTTAAGAATAACGACAAAAAGAATTATAAATACGTCTGCAAGCGATTCGCCCTCGACGATCGCGGTAACGAAGCTTACCGCAGCCGCGACAAGAAGCACGATTATCATCGGGTCGGCAAACTGCATCAAAAACTTCTTCCAAAGCGGAACCTTGGGCGGTTCTGCCAATCGGTTTGCGCCGTTTTTCTCCAAACGGCTCGCCGCCTCCTGTGAGGAAAGACCGTCGTTGCCCGAGCCGATATGCGAAAATACCGCTTCAAGCTTTTCGAGATAGTGTTTCATTTGATACCCTCTTTACTTAAAAATAGTTAAAAAATATGCAAGCCCGTTTATGGCATTGCCATAAAAGTCTTGCAATCAAAACGTCCGTCCGGGCAATAAAGCCGAGATGTCGAGCGAACGTATACGGGAAATCCCGTATAGCTACTCCCTTTTATTGGCAATAGTGTATCATAAATATTTTGCGGTGTCAATAACACCCGTATTCAAATTTTGTTGATTTTTTGTAAATAAAAGCGGACACCCTTTTAAAGAGCATCCGCATAATTGATTATTTCGAGTAAACCTCAAGCTCGTTTATAAAGCAGAACAAGCCGCTGGGCTGGAATTGGAATTTAACGTAACGCGCGCTTACGCCGCTAAGCTCGGTTCCCGTCCAATAAATTGCCGAAGGATCCTCGGCAATCTTAAGCGTTGCAACCTCTTTGAAGTTAACGCCGTCATCCGAAACGAATACCTTTGCTCCGCTGGGTGCGGTGATACCCGCAGTACCGCCGTTGCAAATGTGTGCGCGCACACCGCTTATATCGGTCTTGGCGCCGAGGTCGATAATCGCATAACCGATACCGTTTTCGGTGTTGGACTGATCACCCGTATAAGCAGGGCCGTTTATAAAGGTAAACCAGTTATCGTTGTAAGTAAGTATGTCGTGTGCCTTACCGTCGGTAAGAAGCGCGGTGTATTGCAATGCGCCGGCTTGCAAAAGTCCCGAAAGCTTATAGGTCTTGTTAAGCGAAACGACCTTGCCACTAAGCTTTACGTCTTCAAACTTTTCGTAATCGGGCTTTTCGGGCTCGGTAATTTCGGGCGCCTTTGCATCGGGAACGTACTTAAGCAACCAAACCGCTTCGGTATGATGCTCGTCACCCGCTTTGATATTTTGAGGCGAGCCGTTGGCGAATCTGGTGAAGTAGAGCTTGTTTGTGTTGGTGTTCATATCCCAAAATGCGGTATTGAGGTCGCCGACGTAGTTGTTGAGTGAGTCCTTGACGGTGTTAACGCGAACGTCAAGCTGATATCTCGGGTCGGCATAGCCGTAAACGAGAGCACGGCATGCCTTGTTACCGCCGTTGGTGGGACCCGAATAATCGGCAGCGCCGACCTTAAGAGTTTCAATCCTCTTAAGCATTTCGCCCTTTTCGTTGTACATTTCGCACCACAAGCCGTATTTCTTATCAATAGGCATCATACAGGTGTAGGAACGGTGCATCTTAACGTCCTTAACGTATTTATAGTCGACGTTAAGCTTTATCTGGGGTCCGGTTATCGTATATTTACGGGTAAGCTCGGCGTAAACGTCGTCATCGGTATAGGTCTTTACGTTAACACCGTCGTAATCACCGATAAGTCGGAGGCCAA